>CANGBH010000011.1 GCA_947451935.1 Chitinophagaceae bacterium | reverse complement strand
TTGGTTTTTGCCTATTCAACCTGTTCATAACACCTATACTGTAATCGCTGGATTTTTCGGAATATTTTCTACCTACACGTGGAAAGGGAGGAGGCTGAAGTAGTTGAAGAGTTGAAGAGTTGAAGAGTTGAAAAAATACAAAAATATTTATGCTATTTTGAAAATTGAAATCAGCAATTAAGATAGTTAATTGACTTCAACATCTTAAACCCCTTCAACTCTTCAACTCTTCAACTAACTCAGCTCGCTACCATCACATTCCTATTGAAACTCTCAGAGAGTGAAATGAATGTTTCGGTGCGTTCGATTCCTTTTATTTTTTGAAGTTCATCATGCAGTACATAACGAAGTTGATTGATGTCTTTTGCAACGACTTCAATGAACATGCTATAGTTTCCGGTGGTATAATTCAGTCTAATGATTTCTGAAATTTTTTTTAGGTCTTCTGCAACTTGATCATAGAGAGAACTTTTTTCCAGGAAGACTCCTACAAATGCGGTGATGTCGTATCCAAGCAGCTTTAGGTCTACATTTAACTTTGTTCCTTTAACGATGCCGATTTCTTGTAGTTTTTTTATGCGGACATGAATGGTGCCACCGGAGACGAAGAGTTGTTTACCTAGGTCGGCATATGAAATACCGGCATCTTCCATCATGATTTGGATGATTTGGAGGTCTAGTTTGTCAAGATTTAATTTTCCGGCCATGGCGGTTGGTATTTTTAATGATTTTCAATTAATAATCTAATTTATTGAACATTTTCTATAAATAAAAAATATACGTTGAAATATTATCAATGAAATGAGATAAAACCCTAAATTTGTCTCCGCTCTTTAAAATTGTGGGGTGATGAAATTTGGCAGACATACCCTCTTGTCTCGGGGGTGGGGATAACAGGATAAACATAGTGTAGAGCCGCTTAAATAGCAATATTTGAGCGACCAGGGTCGACCACTCAACTTTGCGCTATCGCTAACTGCCTCGTGGAGGTTCGACTCCTCCCCCTACAGCATTATTAAGTCCCTATTTAATTGTAAATCAATTGAGTAGGGATTTTTTGTTTCTACAATCTCACATTTCGTTCTTCTATTTTGTATAAAAGAAAAGGCTGCCTTTAATAGACAGCCTTTATTAAAATAGTGTATCAATTCCTAACGTCGATCCATTACCATAATTTTTCTAAAGTCATTAAGTCCTCCACCTACTACACGGAGTATGTATAACCCTGGTGATAAATCTGAGGTATTAATATCTGCATTCCCTTGAATCTTTAACTTCTTTATGGTTTGCCCACTCATATTGACAAGCACAAAATCCACGGCATCAATCTTGGCTGTTGTTATATGCAATAACTCTCCTTTAGCAACTGGAACAGGAAACACTTTTAACGACTTAATATTCTCAACGGGCATTGGCAAGGATCCCATTCCTGGTGGCAGTGGTGTTACTTTAACAGTGAAAGTGTCAATGATACAACCATAACTATCTGTGCAAGTAAATACGCTATCTGTAGTTGGACTAACAGTTATACTTTGCTGAGTTGAAGAGGTTGACCAATTATAATTTCCTTTCCATGATGCAGTCAACGTAGTGGATTGTCCAGAGATGATGGTTACTTCAGACTTTACACCAACATCTTTCATAATGGTAAAATTATCACCAATTACGCCATCATTACGAATAAATTTAGCATCTAATCGATTCCCTTCTACTTCGAAATAAAACATTCCACCTTGATACATAGAAAAAGGCATAGCATTATGAGGATATCCAACTTGCACACCATCAACAGCTCCTCCAGCAGAGCCTGCTACCACATATACTGTACCATGTGCAGTTTGACCTGAAACAGTTTTATATACACATGAATTTGTTGTACCATCATACTTGCCACTTGAGCTACTCAAGGCATGAGTTGTAATATCGAATGATGCTTCACTGCCAGAATATCCATTTAATAAATAAGACCGCTCATAATCATGGCTATGGCCTGAGAGAACAAGGTCTACACCATTTCGTTCAAGTATTTTAACTAATCTCTGCCTAATCAAAATCAAATCTTGATCTGTTTCAGAACTATGACTGCCCAACGTAAATGGAGGTTCATGAAAAAATGCAACTGTCCATTTTTTAGTATTAGCTGCTAAATCCTGTTTTAACCATATCACTTGCGGACTAGTTGTATCATATAACCTCAATGTTCCAGATTCAAATCCGTGGGAATCAAGACTAATAAAATGAATATCTCCCCAATCAAATGAGTAATATGATTCTGAGTTAGATGCAACACCACCACTTTCAGCATGCTGAGGTAAAGTGAAAATAGAATAGTATGGTATTTTTTTATCCGATTGCCTAATTGATGTATCAGCATAATCATGATTACCAGGCGCAGAATACAATACATGATTTTTTAAAATACTATTGCTTGCTGGGTTGAAGAAGTTTGATTGATAGTCTTCATCTGATCCTTTTTCATATGCATTGTTTCCTAAAACCAACATAAGATCAGCAGTATTTGCTCCAACATAATTTACATATGGGGAGATGGAATTATGGTTAAATCCATTATCTGCTGTACCGGGATCTCCAAAAACCGCAACACCAATTTTTCTTGCTACTCCTGTTGATGGAGCAGTCATGAAATAATTTGTTGCATCACCATCAAGTGAAACATCTGAACTTCCATAACGATAATAATATTTAGTGTTTGGAGTTAACCCTGTTAAACGTATCTCATGTTCAGTAGTATCAATAAGCTCTGATGCAGAAATATCGTAAGTGCCAAAGCTACTCCCTACTTCAACTTTTGAATCGGCGGGCACGCCAGTTCTCCACTTAATCGTTATTTCACTTCCACTTGCCATTTGAAGATATGGCTCCCTCAATAGTGTTTGATTTGCACTTGTTAATGCAATAAGTTCCATATCAAATGTAACATCTGTACTAGTCTTTGTTGCTTGATGTATTTCTACTGCAATAGTATTGTTGCCCTGAACAAATGATGTTATTGGGATGATGTTTGTTTGAATATCTGCACCATCATCTGTAGCGTCGACAGCAAATGTATTAAAATCAACTACACCTGATCCCATATTAGATCTATATACTTCTACACCATTAAGGTATACAACAGCACCATCATCTC
Organism: Chitinophagaceae bacterium; assembly: GCA_947451935.1. Taxonomy (GTDB): domain Bacteria; phylum Bacteroidota; class Bacteroidia; order Chitinophagales; family Chitinophagaceae; genus Pollutibacter. Next base: position 54,624 of record CANGBH010000011.1, on the reverse strand, counting down.
TACGGATATTCAATCGCACTCCTTTATATAAAGAAGGATTGGCAAAATTGAATACTTTCCTAAAATAATAGGTTGTGTATTTCAACGAGTCTAATCCATATTTTATTTTTGTTACTGGATTATCGCCATATCCAAATTCAGCATTACCGCTAGACCAAGTGGCATCGTCAAAACCAACATTTCTCCATAACGTACCTTGATCAGTTCCTAGGTCATTATATTTCCAAGAATCATTGAACGGCAATATAGTGGCGTAGTCTGATTTAGCAGCACTCACTACAATACTTACATCATCAGTTGTAGAGTCGCCCTTATTATCTTTTATTTGCACCCTAAATACATAAGTGCCTGCTACTGTCATGCCCCAAACACCTGTATTCACTGAATTCGTTGATCCAAAAATAACTGGGTTAGGACCGCTTACATTTGACCAAGCATAAGAAACAACTCTTCCATCTAAATCATTTGCAGCGACAAATAAATTAGCCCTACTTGTAGGTAATGTGATTGATTGATCAACTCCTGCATTGGCAATTGGTACATGGTTAACAATGACATTTACATCATCAAATGCCGTATCTCCGGCATTATCAGTAACAGTAAGTCTAAATATATAAGTACCTGCTGCAGTCATTCCAGAAATAGAAGTTGATGCAGCAGAAGGTGAAATAATTGATGCAATTGCAGGACCACTCACAAGCGACCATGCATATCCGATGATAGTTCCATCAACATCCGAACCACTACCTGTTAAAAGACTTGTACTAACTGAAGAAAATAAAGTTGTATCCAACCCCGCATTGGCTGTAGGATTTTGATTAACCATCACGGTTATGTCATCAGTTCCAATAGCACCTTGGTTGTCTGTAAGTGTTAACCTAAAAACATAATTCCCTACAGCGCTCATACCAGTAATACCAGTTGTTGATGCTGAAGATGATGTAATACTTGGGGTTGCAGGTCCACTAACAAAACTCCATGCATATGTTACAACTGTGCCATCGGCATCAGTTCCAGAACCAGATAATGTAGTAGTACTAATGCCTGATTTCACAATTTGATCAACACCAGCATTAGGTACTGGCTGCTTATTGACAAAAACAGTCATATCGTCAATTCCAGTTGCAGTATTATTGTCAGTTACAGTAAGTCTATAAACATAATTACCTCCAATTGTCATACCAGTCACACCACTTGACGCCTGCGAAGGAGAAGTGATTGTTGCAGCAGCGGGCCCACTAACAAGAGACCAACCATAACCAACTATAGTTCCATCTTGATCAGAACCAGAACCAGTTAATGTTGTACTACTTAATGGTAAGTTGATGTATTGATCAACACCAGCATCAGCAGTAGGCACTTGAGTTACATGAATACCAACGGTATCCGATGCAGAATCATTTGTATCATCTAATACAGTAAGTTTAAATAAATAATCACCTTTAACAGTCATGCCAGATACATCTGTTGATGGAGTTGAAGGTGATGACAATGTTGGAACTGTCGGACCACTTATGAAAGTCCATGTATAAGAAAGTATTGAACCGGTATTGAAAGAAGGAGTACCAACCCCTAAAAGAGAAACACTTGAAACAGGCGGAGTAATTACTTGATCTGCACCTGCATTAGCAATTGGCTTTGGCTTTGGAAGTACAATAATATTCACATCGTTCGTTGCCTTTGCACCTCTATTATCTGTAACGGTTAATCTAATAACATATGTTCCCACTTCAGTCAATCCATTAACAGCTGTATTCGCTAGTGACGGCGTGCCAAACGCAATTGCTGATGGTCCACTAATACTAGACCATGCATATGTTGCAATAGTTCCATCAGCATCTGAACCGATACCAGTTAAGCTAGTGGTAGTTGTAGGGAGAATAATAGTTTTGTCAATCCCTGCATTTGCAGCAGGAAGCTGATTTACTAGAACATTGATATCATCAGTTGAGATTCCACCTTTGTTATCAGTAATGGTCAACCTAAATACATAAACACCTGCAACTGCTAAACCTGAAACGCTAGTAGAAGCCTTTGAAGCTGATCCAAATGAAATAGCTGATGGACCACTTACTTTTGACCAAGCATACGATGCAATTATTCCATCAGCATCAGTGCCCGATCCAGTCAAAGTTGTAGAGGATGTTGGTAAACTAATTAATTGATCACTACCGGCATTAACAGTGGGAGGTTGGTTTACAAAAACAGAAACATCATCACTAGCTGCAGCCCCATCATTATCAGTAACAGTTAACCTCAAAACATAAACACCTGCTATGGTTAATCCAGATACGGTTGTTGTTGCTGCATTTTCTGAACCAAAACTAATAGCGGCTGGTCCACTAACGGAAGTCCAAGCATATGATGCGATGGTTCCATCCGTATCCGTACCGGATCCAGTTAAGGTTGTTGAATTGGTTGGGAGTGTAATATTTTTATCTATACCAGCATTAGAAGAAGGGGCAAGATTTGGATTAGCATTAACCACAATATTTACATCATTCGTTGCAGATGCGCCTTTATTATCTTTTACGGTCAGTCGAATTACATAAGTACCCGCAACGGTAAGTCCATTTACAGTTGTGGAAGCAGTTGTAGCTGAGCTGAAACTAATCGATGCAGGACCGCTCACACTAGACCATGCATAGGATGCAATTGAGCCATCAGAATCTGTACCAGTGCCTGATAAATTCACCGAAGTTGTAGGCAAGGTAATTGTTTGATCTGCACCAGCATTCGCGTTTGGTGGAAGATTGTTGTTATTTACAATAGGGGTAGTTGTAGATTTGGATGGGCAGCCCGTCATTATAAGCATAAGGCTAACCAAAAACGTTGCCATAAAAAGACTGTAAAGGTGCTTTTTAGTAGATAGGGTAAGATTAAGATTCATAATAAACGAGCTTTGTTTATCGGATAATAGTTATCAAAAACATCAAGAAGAAGGCTAAAATTATAGTCTAATTCATTAAGATACAAGGGATAGTGCGAAATATTAAACGAAAAGAGGCCCTAAAAATTGTACTTTGGCGTAAACTTATCAGTTTAGGAAGCGCTTCGAATGGTTTTATTGAAATATTGAGTCAAAATATACGTAATAGGTGAAAAGAAGAGGTTTTTGAACCATGGCCTTATTTTCTTACTGGGGCAGCAAGGTATACCATCCAACCCTTAGTATGATTGACTTTCATTTTGGATTGAAGATGCACAAAAACGTGGATTGGAATTGCACGTTTGGATTTAGAATTTTGCACATTGGGCACCATTTACATCATCTTCACCTCGGATTATATATAACAACGAAAATTCACTGCTTTGATACAACCTAGACAGTGGTTTGGTCTTTGAATAATTGACATCATAGGAAAATCCGGCCCTAACATTATTCCATTCGATGCCTATATAAGGTATGATTGCATCTTTATTTCGCAACCAGAGGCCCGCATAGAACTCGTAATAATTTGATGGGTGTGTGCTGTAAAAATAGCTGATTGCTGAACCTAGAATTATTTCATTGTATCGTGATTGATGTTGAAATTGAACACTTGAATGCAAGGTCGTAAAATATCCAATGGGAAAATAACTACCCGCTTGCAGATTAATCCGTGGTTCGATAAAATAGTTTTTGTCAATGAATCCAATCTTCGGTTTCATTAAGTGATAAATTGATGTGCCAAAATAAAAAAGATTTTTATCCGTGGTAGAGGCTTTGTAGAGAATTCCTGCACTCATGTCAACTGATGATTTCCCCAGTTTTTTTGTCAAAAAATATTCTGACGACCGCAGTGTAAATCCCGATGCCGTTAACTCATCTTCAAAATCTGCCTTTGTTTCATCAAAACTCATTTTTGAAAAAGCACCTTGAAATCCTGTTATGATGGTATGTCTGCCCTTATCATCAAGCCGCTTTGCATAAGATATCGACAGTGCAATAAAATTTTCTTTTAAAATGCCATTCCCTGATTTGTCTGAATGCATCATTAAGCCTACGCTTATTTTGTCGTTACTTGGAGTGAGTTTTTTAAATACCGAACCATCTATAGAAAGGGTAGAAGTTGTATAAGCATCAGCAAAGGTTGGCCACTGATTTCTATAGTTACCAACAGCCCTAAAATGGCCAGTGAAATTTCCTGTATTAGCAGGATTCAAGGTTAAGGGTGAGGAAAAAAATTGCGAAAAATGAGGGTCCTGTGCGTTAGTTGTATAGACGAAAACAGTTAGTATAAAGAGTAAAAAAAATCTATTCAACATGATCATCTAATAAGTGTGATTGTTCCTTTATACGATTCTTCTTTCCCTGATTGTGTGGTAACAGTTGTAAAATAAACATAGGTCCCCAAGGGGGCTTTATTGCCCTTGAAGTTGCCATTCCAACCAGTACTGTATTCATTGGCCTTCGTGTTTTTAGATTCAAATACTCGCTCTCCCCACCTGTTGAATACTTGAAGCAATTTCACTGTTACCACATCCATGCCACCAATAATGTAGAAATAATCATTTAATCCATCGCCATCTGGTGTAAATACATTGGGTATCGCAATATGTGATTTGTAAAAAGTATTTATTTTTATTTCTGCTGAATCAACACAGTTGTATACTGTAGTTGCATAGGCCTTTATTAATATACCTGAATTTGTAATTGAAATTGGTGTCGGGCAATTTTTGCAATTCAATATGGAATCCGGTGTCCATTTTAAGCTTATATATGGTTCGCCTGTATTCGTAAGCGTTAGCTGTACAGGATCACCTCTGTATACATTAGACACCATCGGATTTACTTGAATGGAAATGGGTTTGTATGAAATGCTGGCACTGTTGTTATTCAAATTCAACTCAAACTGAACTTGATCACTGTTCAAATACATAAAAACATTGCCTGTTTCTGATCGGCGAATTAAATGCTTTATTTTCACACATCCTTTATCAAAGACAGTTGTTTTGTCAATATATCCAGAACCAAGATATTTTTCTTCTGAAGAACTAGTGTCCGCATCATAGTATCGCACTTCGATATTCTTTTTTAATTCCGTATAATTGTTACCCAAGCAAACTGTGGACTCAATCATCAAACTGTCAATTTGATAACAAAAAATATTTTCTTTTGTGATTGAAATATCTATAGGAATAACGTTGACAATAGTTTCTGCGGAGCCAGTGCAATTATAGATGCTTCGGGTGTCTACCTTGACAAGAGTTGTGTCTTTTATTTTTATGATGGGATTGGAACATGTTACACAATTTATTTGTGCAGGGGTTGTCCATTTTATATTCAACACTGCATCATGTTGATTGATTAAGTTGAACTGTAAGTCTGTATTGCTGTATACTGTTGTGTCACCAGGATTAATAGAAATTCTATATTGAAAAATACTAGTTGCAGAGTTATTGTTTAATTCATTGCTTTCAGCAACTTTATTTTCTTCATCAAAAACTAAGGTAAGCGTATCTTGCTTGGGCCTATTGGCCTTAATGATTTGCGTGAATTCTATCTGGCAGTTGCCAAGGATGTTGTAGTTTATCAGAAATGGTTTGTCAACCAACTGCCTTCCTGCCTCACCTGGTAGCTTGTCGTAAAAACGAATGGATGTTCCTTTTGGTATCGTGTCGAATCCATTGTTATTAACAGTAAAAACAATCCGTATAAAATCATCCTTATAACAATTAACAGAACGTATATTGACAGACCCTTCTGGTGCAGGATCTAACACACGGAGTGTGTATGTATTTGATGTGTCAATACAACTTCCTTTTGACGCTACAAGTCGAATGGAATAAAAACCAGGAGTTAAAAAATCATACAACAAGTCTTTCTGAGTACTCACCATTGTTTTAGTACTTGTTGCAATTTCTGTAACATACCAGTTGTAGTTATTTGCCCCATTCGATGTGTTTATAAATAAGCCAGCGTCTTTGTAAATACCCTTTCTAGATGCAATAATTCGTTCGTTTGGGGAGAATCGAGCGTCGACGCCGCAATTCACTATAACATAACCGATGTAGGTATTGCTGCAGGTTCTGCCTGGGCTGTAAGCTACCAACTTCACTTCGTACCTTCCTGTATCGGCAAAAACATGGGAGTAGTTTTTGGCTGATGATACCAGCACACCATTCAAGTACCAATTAAAATCTGAAGAACCATTTGAAATGTTGTTGAATTGAACTAGATCACCCTTTGTTGGATATGGATTTTTATCCCAATTGAATTTGGCTTCAGTTGTTGTGTCGCATGGCAAAACACAGAGATTGTTTTTGAATAGCCCATTACCGAAAAGAATTTCAGCAAAAGCCCGCATCCTATCTGCCTGACCACGCGTGAAGACTGATGGACATGATCCTCCAAAATCCATAAAATTAGTCACGTTATCAGGAACATCTATGTAAAATGAACCTGATGCTGTATCACTGCTACATGAATTGTCTGGACTATTGCAAGCGACATTTCTAGTTGTTTGATCAGGAGGAGTATCGCATACCAAATCTCCGTCTATGGTACAATCATTGTTGGAACATCCCCCAGCAAAGGTATGGAGAAGAGAAAGGGAGTGCCCTAACTCGTGAACTAGTATAGGAATGTCTAAGCTGTTAATGACAATTCCTCCTCCGGTACTGGCATATCCAATTATTCCATACCTTACCCATCCGCCACATTCAAATGTGCTGCCTGGTAATTCACCCACAACGGAGTTCACCAGCCATACATTTATATATTTGGTGCTATCCCACTGAACCAATTTGTTAAGTTCCCTTCCATCAAGATCAAAATCAATATTTTCATAATAACTTTTTATCCTGTCTATGCCAGTCGATTTGCCTCCATCTGGTGCAATCTTTGCCAAACAAAATTCGATACCCGTGTGAACACCTAATGCATCAAATCCATAATTACCCCTGTGTGCAAAGGCGTCGTTTAACTCCTTTACAACATTGGCAATCATTTGATTGGTGGTGGATTCAGGATTATTGTTTATAATATGAAATACAATTGGAATTGAATAAATCGAATCAGGTGCTGACGAATCAAATGGAGTTTGAGAAAGCCCACTATTGTTTGGATGCATCTTCGCTGAACTTGAATCAACTTTCGCTTGATTTTTTTGTTTTATAAGTGCATTAATTGTCTTTTCATTAGCAGAATAGGCTGCATTTAGCCTAAGATTGTTCATATATAAGTCGAACCCACACTTATCAACCCCTATCGATTGATTCTGTGCCTGTGATTGTGCCTCAGAAAAAATAAAAAACAAAAAAGCAATGAATATATTTTTTACTGAAATGTTCATAGAGTGATGATGCGTACAATTGTTCAATGCCCTTTAGAAATAGCATTAAAAATTGATAATTCTTGCTTTGAGATTCTATCAAAGTAATTACATTTTTTATCACTTATATCTAACAAATATTAGGGATATTAAAAAGTATGCTAGAATTTTAATAAGTCAGAAACAATAAAGAAATGGATAGCTTTTCAGTGTATTACACTTTCAAACGTTATATGAGCACATATAACCATTTTAAGCTGACTAGTTAACTATATTATACCCAAAAGGATAGAATGATGGATATTTGTGTATACTTCAATCCCCCTTTCTATTAAATCAAATAGTACAGTGGTTATTTTGTGGTGTTAAATCTAAAAGTAAAATACCTGTTTTTATAGTTGCCCCAAGAATACCTGAAATGGAAGTAAACATAAACTTCCTTCGAGTAGATGGATTATGTTTAGCCATAACAGAAATTATAATTTAAAATCAATATAAAAGCAGTAGATCTGTTAATCAAAAAACAACTTTCACCAAATGATAAAAAGCTAAGCAATATTTCTTAAAACACTTATTTAACATATAGCCAACTTACAATATCATTCAATTTTTTATTTGGACAAGTTCAAATTAGATTATTGATTGGTAAATTTGCCCAAATGACATTCATGAGCTGTAAAAAAAGTCCAATACTCCTAATTATCCTGTTTTGTCTACTAACTGGTTGCTCAGCAATTAAAGAACTTAGTGAAAAAATACAACTTAAAAGGGTTAAAAGCCAGGAAGAGGTTTTGATAAAGCCAATGCCAACAACCCAAAAGCAAGAGAAAAATATAAATCGAGAAAGTACACCCACAACCAACAAAGAAGATAAACAAGAGCATGTATTAATTACTTCTGTTATACATTCTAATCCAACAATAGTTCCAATTAGAGAATTCAGAGCAGCATGGATTGCTACAGTAGACAATATTGATTGGCCAAGTAGACCAGGACTCTCCTCTTATGAGCAACAAGCTGAAGCGATCGAACTACTTGATTTTTTGAAAAAGAATCAATTCAATGCAGTCATTCTACAAGTACGCCCTCAGGCTGATGCTCTTTACAAAAGTAAACTTGAACCATGGTCTTATTTTCTTACGGGAGAGCAAGGCATTCCACCAGAACCCTTTTACGACCCACTTACATTTTGGATTGAAGAAGCCCATAAACGGGGATTGGAATTGCATGCTTGGCTAAACCCATATAGGGCTTATCATGTAAAAGGTAAAACCATCAGTCAAGAATCAATTATAAAAAAGAACCCAGAAATGGTGTATCAACTTGAGGAAGGATATTGGTGGATGGATCCATCCCTAAAAGCAACACAAGACAAGACATCAGAAGTGGTTATGGACATTGTTAAGAGGTACGATGTTGATGGAATTCATTTTGATGATTATTTTTATCCATACCCCTCATACAATGGTGGAAAAGATTTCCCTGATGATAAAAGTTGGAACATATACATAAATAATGGAGGAAATTTATCTAGAGGTGATTGGAGACGAAATGCAGTAAACACATTAATAGAAAGATTATATAAAGAAATAAAGGCTGAAAAGAAGTATGTAAAATTTGGCTTGAGTCCTTTTGGAATATACAGACCGGGCTATCCATCAACCGTTAAAGGATTTGATCAATATGATAAATTATATGCTGATGCTAAGCTTTGGTTGAATAAAGGATGGATTGATTATTTCTCTCCACAACTCTATTGGCCCATCAACAAAGATGGACAACGCTTTCCAGATTTACTTAAATGGTGGCAAAGTGAAAATACATTTCAACGTCATCTATGGCCTGGAATAAATGTAGTTAACAAAAATCCAAGTGCAGAAAGCAATCAGGAAGTGTTAGATGAAATTGCATTAACGCATGAGTTAATTCCAAAGAGTATAGGAGCTGTCCATTGGAATATTTCCTCACTGAAAAAAAATAGTATTCTTTCTAGTAATTTATTAGATGGCCCATATAAGTATGAAGCACTTATACCAAAAAGCAGTTGGTTAGATGACCAAATACCAGATATACCAAATGTGTTTATTTCTAATGATGATGAAATGATTAATATAAAATGGAAAGAAAAAAAGAAAAATGAATCTATATTCAAATGGGTATTATACTACGAATATGAAAATACATGGGAATACAAAATATGTACGCTAAACGAAATTTCATTTTCATTGAAGAAAAAAGTAAAAGATAATTCAGGTAACGAAAAAATTCTAAAAAACATAATAGTAACTGCAGTGAATAGGGTTGGGAATGAAAGTATTCAAAAAATTATTTCTATTCCTATGTAAATTAAAAACTATAATTTATTCCGAAAAGTATGTAGCGAGGTACAAGATAAAATATTCTTTCAGATATTGAATTTTGTGATATAATATTCTCAGTAAATGATTTATTATTTAGGAGATTATGGAGAGTGAATGTAAAAAGCATATTTTTTTTATTTTGAAATTGAATAATTCCGTCTAATAAATTTAGACTTTGAAGCATCTTGCTCTTGAGATGCTTAGCACGTACTACTATCATAGCATTTTTTGAAAAATGATAGTTTATCTTCTGCCCAATTTCAAAATTAACCAAAGACTTGCCAATAATTGAATTTAGATACTTACTATGATAAGATAAATTAGATTCTTGTAAATTAAATTCCATCTGAATTTTTGAATCCCAAGCAGTAGTCAAACCAATATTATTCGAAGTATTTAACATGGATGGCTTATCCAATACTCCATCAATTAAATTTGGGATTTTAGAACTATTGAATTGAAATATATACGCAAGTTTTAACTTAAGAGGATGAATGTATTTATCTATTTTACAAAATACTGATAAGTAGTTTGTGCCAGTATTTTTGAAAAACGTTAAGATAGTGTTATTAGGATTTAAATTACTTGATAAGATATTGTCCCCGGAAGAATAGATGCTTGAAATCGAATAACTAAATGAAAATGCCTTATATAGATTTGTATAATTATAGTTTGTCATAAAAAGTACTATTTTAGGTAGAGTCATATTGTTAGACCCAAACAACGTAGAAGATATTCCAGTTAATAAAGGATAGGAAAAATTAGTATATAAATCAGTGATAGAATTTTTGCCCTCGATTTCAAATGAAAAAACACTCAACGGCTTTCTTTTATAGGATAAGCTCAAGTGATAATTATATAGCAAAGAACTTGACTTACTTCGAGGAGATATAAATGAATATGAATACCCAAGGGAAGAATATAAAGAATAAGTAAAATATTTATACTTCTGTAGTATGATATGAGTATATAATGATGAAGTATACATACCATATTGGTATGGTAAATTGACTAATAAAGTATGATCTTGAAACAAATCATTATTAATTTTATTACATGAATTTGAATTGAATTTTTTGAAATTGACGCCATATTTCAAACTCCCAAACTTTTTCTTACTCAATATATACAAATTGAATTGATGAGAATATACTCGAGTTGCATGATACTGCTTGTAGGATGATAAAATAACAGATTGATAAATCATTCGTTCAGGTAGAGTTGACAGTACATATGAATCATTCGCGATTTCTCGTTTTCCAAAAGAATATTCAAGATTAAGAAGATGATTTTGTTTTATTTTATACGTTTCATTTAAACTGATGAAATAATCTTTATCAATTAGAATCATTTTTTGATTTATTGTATCGAATAAATTGGTCATACGTTTTTCATTATAGTCATTCATCATATGATTACTTGTTAAATACACTTTGTATGTGAAGATTCTATTTCTGGTATTATCCACCTTATATTCAATAGCGTAATCAGATGATTTTGAATGATCTTTGGTTTTTCTATTAGAGTCGAATTTCCAAGAATCTTGAATGGACTTTATCGTTTGATTTGAAAAGTCTTGTAATGATAATTTCAGATTACTCCCAGATCCTATTATGCGAAGATGACTATTCGCACTTGGCTTAACAGTAAAACAAGTTGATAATTGTTTGTCATAGTTAAAAAGAGTATATGTGAAATTTAAGTTAGGGGGTATAATCTTACCATTTTGAATAAAATCACTAATTAGATTAAACTCATTGTCTGATGACATTTTGTCAAATGATAAGTCCAACTGATCATTAATTTGATTTATTTTTTCTTTAGCAATATTATTAGCTGTTGCAGAGGAGACTGCTTTAATTTTTTTATATAATGCTAGAAGTGAGGCATCAAATCCTCCATAATTGTTGAAGGAATAGTCAGCTTTGATAGTTGAACTCAATCTATTTTTAACATCATCAGCCATTCTCAAGTTTAATGCTATATCCGATGAGGAATTAATTTCCTTAAGCAATCGGTTCTCATTAAAATTATTAATTAGTTGAATCTTAGAAACAGAATTTGCCTGAACAACTTTGGACAATAAAGTATAGTGGTTCCCAGATAAGTCCTCTCCATCGAGATATATTTTTTTAATTTCTTTCCCCAGAAATGATATTTTACCATTTGGATCAACTGAAAATCCGTCTATTTTTTTTAAAACATCCTCTAGTTTAACCGTTTCTATAGACTTATATTTATTCACATCATACGTCATGGTGTCTCCGCTCAATTCATATGGAATCTTTGGAGCTGTTAGCTTAACTTCTTTCAAAGACTTGATGATATAAGGAGTAGGACTCATCGTATCTGTAGTGGAATAAATGATTGTATTGTATTTTGTATAAAATTCATTTCCGCCACCTGAAATTAGAGTCAGGCAAGAATTAATTACATTCATAAGAATGAACATATAGCCATTCAGCATATCAGTTAATTTTTTCCCAAGAATATAATTTGACAACTGATTTAGTATCACAGGTCAGACAATCACCAGTTGCTTGAGCAGAAAATGCATGCTGGAGCCTAGTATGCATTTTTTTCAAATAGTCAGTAAATCCATCATACCCTTTAATCCCACTTGAAATGATTCGATCATATCGAGTGAAAGTCATAGGTTTAGTTTGCTCCATGGAGTCAAATGTTAGATTCCACTGCATCTCATCATCATATGCCTCAAGTATCAATCCTGGCAATCCGCCCAACTTCCAAGGACCATTTGAAATAGGAAGGGTTGGTGCAAACCAAGCAGTATAATTTCTCCCTTTGAAAGATGTTATTGCTTGCTTACATAAAATGCCATGAATACTTTTTTCTACATCTTTAATTTCCCACTGCATCGGGTAAAGTGTATCGGCAAAATATAGAGGACGTTGATTTAAATCCATAAAATCAAATACAAGCGAGTTGGATTCGATATCCTTATACACCGTAAATAAACTATCTGGCGAAAGATTTATTGCAATGTTAGAAGGGTCAACTACTTCACTGCCATTTTCTTTCATAGTAAACAATGATCGATCACCCTGGATAAATAAAGTTGCAGTTATTTCACGACTATTGTTACTCCGCTCAAATAAGGAATTAAAAATTCCTTGATAGCGAACAACATAAGCCTTATCATTTTCTTGTGCATGGCTACTAAATGAAACTATACTAATAATAAAAGTCAACACGTATTTCATAATTGTATATTTAAGAGTAAAAAAATACATAACACCCGCCGGATTTTTACGTTACACTCTTTTTCACGGTATTAATTGCAGTGTTAAGGCAAGAGGTTGCCTTTTGCGTCGCTATCTGACATGTAGACCCCGTACCAGAACAACTAACTTCAATCGAAAAAAATCCTAAAAAAACAGAAGCCTTAAGCGTTACTGTACAATTTTCAATCTGCGCCTTATCAATGTCTAACTGCACTCCATTATTACGAAAATCACTTAACTCTGAAAAATCAGAACTATTTTTTATGCCAGACTTCTCTGTGGCCATGCTCATAAGGCCTGTAGTTACAAAACACAATACAATGATTAATCTCTTCATTATGATAATTTTTAAAAGTTAAATAATAGACCGGCGGGTGTTATGCCAAATCACAGCAACAGCTTACGGGCTCCTGCAGTATGAAAGTAAAGCAGCCAGAAAATATAGGTAAGTGGAAGTAAACAGAATTAATGAAGATTAATACACTTGCAAAACGTGTAAATCATCATTTAAGAATATATTATTATAAATACAAAAAGTAATAGGAATAGCATTTCATGATTTAACTTTGTAAGCAATATGGCTCAAAAAAAACTTATTCGCTTTGCCGAAATCACAACGTTTAAGAATGTCCTTCAATACCCCGAAGGAACTGCTGGAAAATGGCATGAATATTTCAATAACTCAAATCCCATTATTGTAGAATTAGCTTGTGGTAAAGGTGAATACTCCATAGGGTTAGGGCAACAATCCGCCGATAAGAATTTTATAGGAGTAGATGTAAAAGGAAATAGAATCTGGGTTGGAGCAAAAAAAGCGCTTGAACAATCGATGAAACATGTTGCATTTCTTCGTTCCCAAATTGGTATGATTAATGCCTACTTTGCTCCTGATGAAGTAGAGGAAATATGGCTCCCTTTCCCTGACCCTCAACTTAGAATTTCAAAAACAAAAAACAGACTGACCCATCCTATTTTTCTTAGAAAATATAAACAAATACTACGCCCGGGCGGTTATATACATCTAAAGACAGATTCTCCTGTTTTGTATAGATTCACAAAACTAGTGATCGAGGCATATGGATTGACATTGCATGAAGACAGCAACGATGTAAACAAGGAATTACCTGATAATAAAGCATTACAAATTAGGACACATTATGAAAGTTTAGACATAGCAAAGAGCAACAGGGTACACTATCTTAAATTTTCAATACTGGGTGACCTTGATGCTTCAAAAGATGACTGGCTTTTAGAACAAGTGAAATTAATAGAAAAAAAGACCACGGAAGAACAGACTGAATATGAAACTAATTGAGGGCAAACATTTTAATTACAACGAACATGGATATATGGTACTGACTGCTCTATACCATTTGGAAAATGGAAAATGCTGTGGAAATGGATGTATTAATTGCCCATATGATCATATAAATGTACCTGAACCAAAACGATCTATACTTAAAAAAACAGTAAGGGATGAAATCAAAATCGAACAAAATCGATAAACCTACAATCCCAAATAATAGAAATTTCTTCGAAGATGTATTTGATGTAGTTCGGCAAATACCTAAAGGTAGGGTCACAAATTACGGAAGCATAGCAAAATATTTAGGGTCTGGTCTTTCTTCACGAATGGTTGGGTGGGCAATGAATGCCTCCCACGGCGTAAAACCACCGATACCCGCACAACGAGTTGTAAACAGAAATGGCTTACTCACAGGAAAACACCACTTTGCTACTCCAACAAAAATGCAAGAATTACTCGAAAAAGACGGGGTACAAGTAGTAGATGATAAAGTCGTTGAATTTAAAAAAAGGTATTGGGATCCAGAACAAGAATTGTTATAGACTGTAAAAAGGATATAGGCTATCGGTTTTTTTTCAGGCACTACACATAATATGGACTAATCATCCAATATACAATTACCCCGGTAACAGATACATAAAACCAGATAGGCCAAGTAATTTTTGCTAGCTTACGATGGCCAGGCCACTCCGCCACTAAAGCCCTGTATGAAGTAAAAAGAATGAAAGGCAAAATTATTGCGGCCAATATAATGTGCGTTATTAGAATAAAATAATATATCCCCTTTACAAAGCCATCCCCGCCATAAGAAGTTGAATCTGAAAAAAGATGGTGACAAATATATGAAACCAAAAATAGGAGTGAAAGTACCATTGCAGTGATCATAACTTTTTTATGTAACCTATAATTCCCCCTTTTAACTGACAACAAACCTACCAGCAATAAAAATGAAACCAATGAATTGATAACAGCATTGATCTTGGCAAATACATGTACATTAAATGGCAGTTCAACTTCAAGCTTAATCCTAGACAAAAAGACTACAGCTACAAAAACAATTGCTGAAAAAATAAAAATTAATAGGGTGGCTTTTTTGTCGTTTTTTTTGATACTTGCTTCTAACATAGTTTTACATTTATTTTCTGAATAAATTTCTTTTTCTTTTTTTGTCTCGCTCCATATTCAACAAGACAATATCCTTAATCAACTGATCCAAATGATTACTATCAAGTCCATCATAAAAACCTCTAACTACTTTATCTCTATCGATGAGAATAAATTTATCCGTATGAATAAAACTTGAATCTACCTTTTCAACAGAGTTAGCATATACTTTAAACTCATTAAAAGCTATATCATAAATTTCTTTTTTGGGGCCAGTCAGCATCCACCATGTATCGTGATTAATACCATATTTGTCACCAAATGCTTTTATTTTTTGAACTGTGTCCCTCGAAGGATCTACAGTAAAAGAAATAAATCGAACTATTGTGTCCGTCTTAATAAAAGCCGTCTGAAGCATTTTCATATTTCGAGTGAGGGTTGGGCAAATTGAAGGGCAAGAAGTAAAGAAAAAATTAGCCACTATTATTTTACCTCCCCAATCATCTATGCCAACAGAATCACCAAATTGATTGAGCAATTTAAAAGACTTAATCTTATGCCAGATTGTATCATCTACTGGCTTTCCATTTTGCAATTTTGTAACCACGGTATCATAAAAATAGTGCCTAGGCATAGCAATCGCATCTTTGCTATAACTGTTAACTATAAAATAGCTGACAACTGGCAATATAAGTACAACAAGAAAAGCGACGAATGTTCTTTTTTTCATTATGCGTAATGTATAAACAAAAAAGCATCATTAAGGTTTAATCCATAACGATGCTTCAGGTGAAATTAAACTAATTTCTAATGATGTCCTTCTGCAGCAGGGCTATGTTGTTCGATTGGTACAATAGATTTGCCGCGAGAATTTCTCAAATTTTTCCAAGAATTACCATCCATTAAGAATGCTGCAATAAACCATATGAATAGCATCAAAGGAACACAAATGGTCATGATAAGATTTTTAATCTCATCACCAAGATGCATAAAAATCCCAACGATATAAAATGCCTTTGCAAGTGATAAAATGACAATCACTCCTTTCAAAAACAATTTCAATCCTGCAGCTATCGGGAATGCATACATAGTAAGACCGAGGCCCAATTCAATCATGGTAATTACTGATAGAAGTACAGTTGTTTTAATGATTTTTTTTACAAAATCATCTCCACCTGCTTCATGATGAAATGTTATTTCTGAACTAGCGCTATGTTCCATAGTAAGACTTTTAAAAATTTAAATTAAATCAGATAGAAGCAAAGGAATACAAATACCCATACTAAATCCACAAAGTGCCAGTATAAACCAGCCTTTTCAATCATCCAATAATGTCCCTTTCTTTCAAAAGTTCCATTGATTGCCATAATCAACATGACAATATTAATTACTACTCCTGATAACACGTGAAATCCGTGAAATCCGGTGATACCAAAAAAGTAGCCTCCGAATGCAACTGGACCAGTAGTTGTTACATGATGACCATCAATCATGGGTACATTAGCAGCTGGACCCCAAGGGTTCATGGTAACTGTAGTACCTATATGCTGAATTTGTCCATTGATAAGTACAGCATGTTCACCAGTAATAAGGTGAGCCCATTCCCAAGCCTGACAACTCAAGAAAGCAAGACCGCCTAATATGGTCCAAATCATCCACTTGATTACGCCTTGTTTGTCATTCTTATGTCCAGCATGCACTGCCAACACCATAGTAACCGAGCTCACAATCAAAATGAACGTCATTAAACTAACAAATGCAAGTGGCAAGTTCGCATGACCAGCAAAAGGGAATGCGTTAAACACTTGGTTTGGATCAGGCCAATAATTTTGGCTGAAACGAATCGTTCCATAAGAAATTAGGAATGCGCCAAAAGTAAAGGTATCACTCATTAAGAAATACCACATCATTAGCTTACCGTATTCAACGTTGAAGGGACTTTTACCGCCACTCCACCATTTGGTCTGCATTTGTGCTTGGGCTGTTGACATGTCGTTAACTTGTTTTAAGGTTTCAATTAAACTGAACTTATTTCATCCAGTTAAAAAATATAAATAAGTAGATCCACAATGCATCTACAAAATGCCAATACGTTGCTGCAATTTCAAGTGGCACGCTACTGTAGTTCCTATTGGAAATACTAACTGCCCTAATTGCTATTACGATCAAAGTTATCACTCCACCTAGTACATGTAGTCCGTGAAGACCAGATATAGCTAGTAAAAATGAATAAGAAGCATTTGATCCTGCTCCTATTAATTTAATCTCTTGATCTCCAAACTGAATAAATCCAATAATTTGTAAAACAAGAAATATAATTCCAAGCACTGCGGTTATCACTAACCATCTTCTATACCCTAACATATTTCGTTGCTTCAACGCTTTCAAGGAAAGCTGTATGGCAACACTACTAAAAAGAATCGCTGCAGTTGAATACCAAAAAATAACTGGTATTTCCAACATAAGCCAATTGGCTTGACTTCTTTTCACAATGAAAGCGCTAGTTAATCCAGCGAACATCATCAAGATACTGCCAATTGCCACCCACAACGTAAATTTATGTGGATGTATTTTTCTTTTTTGATCACTCAACACGTCTATCATCATTTATTATTATTACCCGAGTTTATTGGCTAAAAGTGACAATAACACCACAGGAAGATAAATATAAGAACCGAACATTACCCTACGAGCAGCTTTAACATCCATTTCTTTAAACAATCTTACACACTGCCAAAGCATAATTAAATTTGCAAGGGCAATAATCACCATACTCACTATTCCACTCATTCCAAATGCAAAAGGCAAATATCCTATAGGAATCAATAATACTGAATAGAGTATTGCTTGAACTGCGGCGTGTTTTGTTGGACCACCAGCTGAGGGCAATAATCTAAATCCTGCCTTGGTATAGTCTTCATGAGAAACCCAGGCTATAGCCCAAAAATGTGGAAACTGCCAAAAGAATTGAAGTGTAAATAAAATCCATCCACCAACTCCTAAAGACGGATCCCCTGCTGCCCAACCAATTAAACAAGGAAGTGCACCGGGAATAGCCCCTACCAACACTGCAATTGAGTGAATTTTTTTTAATGGGGTATAAATAAACCCATATAAAAATAAACTGAATGCAGAAATACCAGCAGCAGTCCAGTTGAAATTTAATCCAATAATGAAAATTCCGAACACAGCAGCCACTACAGAAAATGTAGCTGCTTCATCCATACTCATTCTGCCAGAAGCCAGAGGCCTCGATGCAGTACGTTTCATTATCGCATCGGTTTCCTTTTCTGCGATCTGGTTTATGGCATTTGCTGCTCCTGTTACAAGCATACCACCTACAAAAAGTAAAAGAACTGAAATGAAGTCAAATTTAATTCCAGGAACAAGGAGATAACAAACTACTGAAGAGAAAACAACTGTAAAGCTTAGTGTAAACTTCATCAGCTGATAATAATCTTTTAGCTTATTAGGCCTTGGTGATGCTCCTTCCTGATTCGCTTCATTCATGTGCATCGTTTTATATTGACCTTCTCAATAATGAGATGGCGTATATCAATTAGTGCTTAGACTCATCCGCACCCACCGGTTCAACTTGTGGTATAAACTCTCTACCATCTTTACCATAATCATATGCCCATCTATGAACTTCTGGAATTTCGCCAGGCCAGTTTCCATGTCCAGGTGTAATTGGTGTTGTCCACTCCAATGTATTTGAACCCCATGGATTTTGAGATTTAACTTTGCGACCTTTAAAAATTGAGTAGAAGAAATTAAATACAAATAAAAGTTGAACAGCAAATACAATCATGGCTACAGTACTTATGAATTTATTCATACCTGCAAATTGATTGAATGATTGCCAGTTACTAAAATCTGTATAACGACGTGGCAATCCTGCTAACCCTTGATAGTGCATTGGCCAGAATATTAGGTATGCTCCAACAAGTGTAACCCAGAAATGAATATACGCCATAGTATTGTTTAGATAGCGGCTATACATTTTAGGGAACCAATGATAAACACCTGCAAACATTCCGAAGAAGGAAGCAACACCCATTACAATATGGAAGTGTGCAACAACAAAATAGGTATCATGCAAATGAATATCTAACGTTGAATTACCAAGAAATATACCAGTCAATCCACCAGAGATAAATAAGCTTACAAATCCAATAGCAAAAAGCATTGCTGGTGTTAAACGAATATTACCTCTCCACAATGTCGTTAACCAGTTGAATACTTTAATAGCTGAAGGAACGGCAATCAGTAATGTTAACAATACGAAGAAAGCACCAAGGAATGGATTCAAACCTGTTACGAACATATGGTGAGCCCATACTAGGAATGCTAAGATTGTGATAGCAAACAAAGATCCTACCATCGCCAAATATCCAAAAATTGGTTTTCTAGAATTCACAGACATGATTTCAGAAACCATTCCCATTGCAGGAAGAAGGATGATGTATACTTCAGGGTGACCAAGGAACCAGAATAAGTGTTGGAATAGAATTGCACTTCCACCTTCATTCGGCAATATTTCACCTTTCACAACAATTTCAGAAAGGTAAAAACTAGTACCCAAGTTGCGATCAAACAACAACAAAACTGCTCCAGATAAAAGTACAGGGAAAGAAAGAACACCTAACACAGCAGTAAAAAATATCGCCCACATCGTAAGCGGCATTCTTGTCATGCTCATCCCCTTCGTACGAAGATTTAGAATGGTAGAGATATAATTTAAGCCCCCCAAAAGTGAAGAGACAATAAATAATGCCATAGAAATCAACCAAAAGTCCATACCCAATTTCGATCCTTCACTTGCCTGACCTAATGCACTCAATGGAGGATAGATTGTCCAACCGCCAGCTGCAGGACCAGTTTGTATGAAAAGAGAAGCAAACATAACAACACTTGCTAAAAAGAAAAACCAATAGCTAAGCATATTCAAGAAACCAGAAGCCATATCACGAGCTCCAATCTGAAGTGGAATGAGTAGGTTTGCAAACGTTCCACTCAATCCTGCTGTTAATACAAAGAACACCAATATTGTTCCATGCATAGTAACCAATGCATAATAGAATTCATTACTGATACGTCCACCCTTTGCCCAACGACCAAAAATATCTTCAAGCACAGGAAAACTCATATCAGGATAACCAAGCTGCAAACGGAACAACACAGAAAATAATCCTCCAATGATGGCCCAAATAATTCCTGTAATCAAGAATTGCTTTGCAATCATTTTATGATCTTGGCTGAAAATATACTTAGTCAGAAACGACTCCTCATGATGATGGCCATGATCAGCATGGTCGTCATGTGTGTGAACTGCTTCTCCTGCTGTATGTCCGTGTAAAATTGTTTCGCTACTCATTGTAATTCGTTTTTCTCGTTGATTCTTTAATTGAGTTTGGCAATAGGTTTATTTACTTCAGCTACTTTAGTAACCGTTGTGCTGTCTGGTGTTGAGGCTGCTGGATTTGCACTTTCTTGTACAGTTACATACTGTGGCTTCTTGGAAGACATCCATGCATCATATTCTTCTTGAGTTTCAACAACTATCACACCACGCATTGAATAGTGACCGCTTCCACACATTTGATCGCAAGAAATTTCATACACGAAATCTTTATTTCCTGTAATCTTTTTCATTTCTGTAGTGGTATACTTTGGAGTAAACCATAATGTTGTTGGAATACCAGGAACAGCATCCATTTTCAACCTAAAATGTACTAATCCTACATCATGAATTACATCCTGAGCATTTATAACCAAATGAACTGGTTTGTTTACAACTAGATGCATTTCTGTTGCTTCGATATCATCATGACTAGCACCATCTTCCCAATCAACACCAAGAGCATTACCATTAGATGCATCAGTAAGTCTATAATTTTTCCTTCCTAAAACTTTGTCTTTACCTGGATACCTGATCATCCAGTTGAATTGTTTACCAGTTATTTCAACAATTTGTGAATCCTTTGGAGAATCACCGGTGATCTTAAACCAGTAAAACATACCAAATCCCACCAATACAGTTAAAAATATAGCTGGTACAACTGTCCAAAGCAATTCTAACTTATTATCATGTGCAAAAAAGTATGCCTTTCTCTTTTCAGTATATTGATACTTGTAGGCAAACCAAAAAAGTAATATTTGAGTGAGGAGAAATACCACGCCAGTGACAGCGATAGTCAGCATTAGCATGAAATCGATTTTTTCTCCATGATCTGAAGCTGCTGGTTGAGCTAATAAGGTTTTACCATAATACATGCTGTTACACCACCAAGCTCCTATCAAGCCAAGCACTAAAAAAGCTATGAATAAAAAAGCATTGATACGGTTATTCTGCTTGAATGTTTTTTCTTCTCCCTTCAACACAGAAACGTATTCGCTAGCTTTTGCGATTTGAAATGTAACCACAAACGCGAGAGCCAATATTGCTAAAATGAAATAACCCGACATGTGCTTTCGTATATAATGTTAAATAATGTTTTTTCTACTAGTATCAATTTCTTAGGTATGATGAATTGTACTCTCCTTAATAAAAGGATGATACTTTGCAACCAATGGTTTTTTAGCTAACCCTCTTCCTACAAAGAACATGATAAGTCCTGCATAAAGAGCAAGTATTCCAAATTCAAACCACCCAAGTGTATAATGTTCATGTACTGTACCAGGCATAACCATTTGGTAAAAATCAACCCAATGTCCTAATATGATGAGTACAGCCAAAAAGGTAACGGTAGTAAAATTTCTTTTCGAACCTCTTCTCATTAACAATAAGAATGGTACTGCAAAGTTTGTAATCAAATTGAGGAAGAAAATACCTCTATACACCCCTTGCATACGAGGTTTGAAATAAATAGTTTCTTCAGGAATGTTGGCATACCAAATCAACATAAACTGAGAATACCATAGATATGTCCAAAATACAGAGAAAGCAAACATGAATTTACCTATATCATGAAGATGTTCTTCTGTTACATATTCAAGGTAATCTTGATTCTTAAGGTAAATCACGTAGATAGCAACAAGTGACATACCTGCAACAAATGAGCTGATTAATGTATACCAACTGTACATAGTTGAAAACCAATGTGCATCAATACTCATTAACCATAACCAAGGAATAGTAGAACCTACAGTCAATGCAAAGAATACAATAAAAATAGATGCCCAAACAGTGTTAGTCCAAATGAATTTCTTTGACTGCTCTTTATCCATTTTCTCATCTGCCTTTGATGAAAGTTTTCTCATCTTAGCACCAACCCAAGACCACATGAAAAGTGATATAATTGTCCAGGTCAAGAAAAACGTTGGATTCAGGAATGGACTTTTGCCTTTCAAAATTGGATCATGTTCAACATGTTCCTTATCTAACCAATGGTAGATACCATGTTGATGACCAAAAATTATTCCGAGAAATACAAGTAGGGCTAATACAGCAAAGACAGGAACTACACTTGAAATAGCTTCAGGTACTCTACGAAAAGCCATTTGCCAACCACCCATAGCGAGTGTTGTAGCACATATAAAGAACATGCTTGCATTTACAACCAACAAAAAGAAAACACTATTTTGTAAAAGCACAGCCCAAAATCTTGTTTGATTAAGCTCGTCTTTACTCGTCGCTAGAAAAATGAATCCCAACACTAGGGTCAATATACCTACGCCCAAAAGCGCGTTAGTCCATTTTTTATACCCTGCTGAAATCTCAAATTGTTGCTTACTCATCCCTAATTATTTAATGCGTTGTTTATTTTATTACTGCTGCTGCAACAACCGTAGTGTCTGCATTACCAGCTGGCTTCAACTTTCCTTGCTTAATTTTTATATAGCTAATTACCATCCAACGCTGCTTTGCATTTAGTTGTGATGCATAACTACCCATCAAATTTTTACCATATGTAACTGAATAGAACATTTGTCCATCAGGCATTGATTCATATTTACTGTCACCAACTAATGCAGCAGGTTTTGCAGGGAATGGCCCTTCACCATCTTTCCATAATGGGCCATTACCATCCAATTTAGGACCATGACAAATTGCACAATTGATTAAGTATAATCTCTCTGTTTCTTTTAATTGATCAGCAGTCAAACTTGTAAATGGATTGGGCAGTTGCTTAGAAGCAACATAATTAGCTGTATCACCAATTTCATCCTTTTCAATGTGCACTGGATACTCATCGCCACGTTTAACTGTACCGGCTACTGGCCCTTGGCTTGTTCTACCATCGGCAAAAACAGGATTAGCAGAATACGTTTCATATGCCCGGCTATCAGCCATATCTGGCATATATACTTTGCCACGAGTTCTTTTTACATCGCTGCAACCCACCACTGCCATAAGCAATGTGGCCAGTCCACAGAAAACGAATGTTAATCTTTTCATCTCTTTAGTTGTTTTATAATCTCTCCTCTTCCCCTTTTCTCTTAATTAATTAAGCAATATTTGGTTCTTTATAAAGCGCTTGTTCTTGATCGTAGCGGCCTATCCACCATCCTTCTTCTGCTATTTGAGTATTAACTTCCTGAGCGCCAACACTAGTAAGCAATGCTTTCAATTCATCTTCATTTGTTTTTTCACCACATTCTATAACCATTACAAATAGATCATCTGTAGCACGTGCATGGAAAGTGTGTTTTTTTACGAATGGAGCAAGTTGGCATATATAGCAAAAAGTAAGTACCATACCTACAGCCGCACATAATACAGTCAACTCAAACGTTATTGGAATCCAGGCTGGCAATGCAAAATTGGGCTTACCCCCAATGTTCACTGGCCAATCTTTTGTAAAAACCCATGTCATGAAGGTTACCGCCGTAGTAGTACCAATCAAACCATATAAAAATCCTGCAGTATGTATACTCGTTTCTCTTAAGCCCATGGCACTATCTAGTCCATGTACAGGGAAAGGAGTATAGATGTCATGAAATTTATAACCTGCTTTTCTCACTTTGGCAACGGCAGGAAAGAGAACTTTCTCATCCTCAAAGCAACCTACAACAAATTTTTTCAACGCCATTTTATACTTTTTACTTTATTGAATTATCAGTGATGCGCAATTTTAACCGTTCCTTCCTCATGATGTCCATGGTGCATTTCTTCTACAAACTCACCAAGCTGTTTCGACTCTAATCCTTCCATATCATTCTTAAAGCTCTCACCAGTTCCTTTCAATACATACTTAATTTCTGCAATAGCTATAACTGGGAAATATTTAGAGAAAAGGAAGAAACAAGTAAAGAACAACCCAAAAGTTCCAAGGTAGAAACCAACTTCCCAAATTGATGGTCTGTAATAAATTGACCAAGAAGAAGGAAGGTAATCGCGATATAAAGAAGAAACGATAATTACAAAACGCTCAAACCACATACCAATATTCACCACAATACTCATGATGAACGTGAACAATACATTTCTTCTAAGTTTAGTAAACCAAAATAACTGAGGAGAAACCACATTACAGGTCATCATTAACCAATAGCTCCATCCATAAGGACCAGCAATACGGTATTTAAAGAATATGTCCTGCTCAAAAGGTACTTGACTATACCATGCCATGAACAATTCGGTAAGATATGCACAACCTACAATTGAACCGGTTAAAACAATAACCTTATTCATCGCCTCAATATGGCCCAATGTAATGTAATCATGTAGCCCCATTACTTTTCGTAAAATCAACATTAGCGTTTGCACCATAGCAAACCCTGAGAAGATCGCACCAGCAACAAAGTACGGAGGGAATATTGTAGTGTGCCAACCTGGTACAACTGATGTAGCAAAGTCAAACGATACAATAGTGTGTACTGATAATACTAGTGGAGTTGAAAGTCCAGCCAATACAAGTGAAAGACTTTCATGACGCTGCCAATGTTTTGTACTACCTGACCAACCGAAGGAAGCAACTCCATATAAATGCTTGCGCAATTTCGTTTTGGCACGATCCCTCACTGTTGCCAAATCTGGCAATAAACCTGAATACCAGAAAAGCAAGGAAACAGTAAAATAAGTTGAGATGGCAAATACGTCCCACAACAAAGGTGAGTTAAAGTTAGGCCACAATGGACCACGTGTATTTGGATAAGGTAAAGTAAAAAATGCCATCCAAACTCTTCCCATATGGAAGATTGGAAACTGACCTGCACACATTACAGCAAAAATTGTCATTGCCTCTGCTGCACGGTTAACACCTGTTCTCCATCCTTGACGAAACAACAATAAGATCGCTGAAATCAATGTACCAGCATGACCAATACCAACCCACCAAACGAAGTTGGTGATATCCCAACCCCATCCAATAGTTCTGTTTACGTTCCACTGTCCAATACCATATGTTACTTCCCGGTAAACAGAATAGGCACCAAACATCAATAAGGCAACTGAGATGTAAAACCCAATATACCACAACCTGGTAGGTTTTGCCTCTATAGTATGCACGATGTCTTGGGTAACTTGACCGTAGGTCTTGTTGCCATTTACCAATGGTTCTCTTAACTGCGATTCGTACTTTGTTGCACTCATTTGATGGTCATTTATGAGAATTCGTTCTTACTTTAATTAATGGGCTGCCTCTGTTTTCTTTTCCTCTTGGTGAGTTTCTTCAGCAACACCAACCTTTCTCTCTGTATTCCTAATTTTTGCAAGATAGTTTACATTAGGAAGTACATGGATTTCCTCAAGTACATAGAACAACCTATTTGTTTGCTCTTCATTGCGAATCACACTAACAGGACTCTTCTTATCATGTACATTACCAAATACGATGGCATTGGTTGGACAAGCTTGTTGACAAGCAGTCTTAATATCCCATTTACCATCAGCACCCGTTTCTAAAGGCCTATTTTCTTTTTTAGCTTTTAACTTTCCTTCTTGTAAACGTTGTACACAGAATGAACATTTTTCAATGACACCACGAGAACGAACCGTTACATCTGGATTTAATACCATTCTTGTAAGGTCATCATTCATCATCATGACTGCATCACCAAGCACTTCACGTTGGTTATCTGGGAAGCTATCTGCTCCCATATAATCAGCCCAGTTAAAACGCCTTACTTTATAAGGACAGTTGTTTGCGCAATAACGTGTACCAATACAACGATTATATGTCATCTGATTAAGACCTTCACTGCTGTGGTTTGTAGCATTCACCGGACAAACATTCTCACAAGGAGCGTTATCACAATGTTGACAAAGCATTGGCATAAAGACAACATTCAAATCATCAAGGTTATCAGCACCAGTATTATCTCTGTATGTAGCGAAATATCGGTCTATACGAAGCCAATGCATCTCATGTGAACGCATTACTTCTGATTTACCAACAACTGCAACGTTATTTTCAGATGTACATGCAACTGTACAAGCACCACATCCTATACATGAATTTAAATCAATACTCATACCCCATTTTGGACCTGGGTAAGGATGACTTGGATAAAGTGTTCCTTCTGCAGCAAAATCTTTTGTGTTCTTTGCATAGGTCTCAACCATCTCATGACGCTCATCCGACAAAATGGTTGGATTCTTTTTGAACTCTTCCAATGAATATTCGCGAACTACTTGATCACGACCTTCATATTGATTGTGTGATTGAGTATATGCAATCTTATATGTTTCGTTTACTTTTTCATACGACACATTGGTAGCGCTGTAGGTAAAACTTTTCCCATCAAAACCAACCAACGGGAAAGCATTTTGTCCAACATTTGCTGCTGCTTTACCTGTTTTTTCAGAACGTCCATACCCTAAGGCTAGTGCAATGACATTTTTATGCATTCCTGGTATAACTAAAACAGGAAGAGTTAATGTTGCACCTGAGACTTTAATCTTGATTACGGGTTTAGCTACTTCAACCTCATAATTATCATCTACTGCGATACCCAATTCTTTAGCCATTGCAAATGAAATAATTGCGTAATTATCCCAAGTTGCTTTTGTGATTGGATCAGGCATTTCTTGAAGCCATGGATTATTTGCATCCTTTCCAGACCCCATAGAAACCTTTGGATAAACAACCAATTCAGCTTTGCCAGTTGTTTTTATTGAAGCAAGCGCTGCTACCGAGGCAGACAAGGCGCTTCCAGCATAACTACCAGCAGATGCAGCAGCAGGAGTTTCTACTACTCCATCTTGTAATGCTTTATCCCATGCTGATTGAGATCCAAAATGACCTAACCAATATTTTTTAAAATAATCGCCATAAGACGTATCATCACCACTCCATTTTAAAAGAGATGATTGATATGGTCTTGTTTTAAACAATGGAGCGATAGTAGGTTGAATGAAACTTAAATAACCTGACTTCATTTCAGCATCTCCCCAACTTTCCAAGTAATGATGATCAGAAATTACATATTTACACAATGAAGTTGTTTCGTCTTCTCTATCATTGAACGAAACTGAAACAGCAACCTTAGCAAGACCAGTTGCAAATTTCTTCGAATCAAAATAATCATAAGCAGGATTTACTCCATGTACTAATAAGGCTCCAATTTTGCCATCGTTCATGTCCTGCACAAGTTGAACCATAGCAGCATCATTACCATTACGTGTATTCAACGTAGTACCCCAATTGATGGTACTACCGTATGCACCTAAGATTTGATTTATTGCATTGACAACCACCTGCACATCACTGTTGTTGCTACCACTCACTACAAGTGATTCAGCACCTGATTTTTTTAGTGCTTCA
The DNA here is from genome assembly GCA_947451935.1 of Chitinophagaceae bacterium. Taxonomy (GTDB): domain Bacteria; phylum Bacteroidota; class Bacteroidia; order Chitinophagales; family Chitinophagaceae; genus Pollutibacter. The sequence goes on along the minus strand of CANGBH010000011.1, from coordinate 26,643 downwards.
GCTGCAGATTGAATTCCTTTTTTCAAACGCTCATCTGCCAGTGCAGGAGCAGTAACTTGTCCACCTAATGCAGCATATAAATTTAATGCAACAGCTCCTTCTTCAGAAGGAAGATGAACGAAACGATCATCAGCATTAGCACCGGTTAGACTAAGCATACTTTCAAAAACAATATGCCTACTCATTTCAAGATTCTTCTGATCGATTTTCCTACCCACGGCATATTGCCTTGCGTATTCAACTGGACTAAGCCATGTTCCAAGGAAATCTGCAGCAAGACTTACAATAGTCTTTGCTTTATCAAATTGATATGAAGGGATTGCCCTCTTACCAAATGAAGAAGCATTGGCATTAAGTATCCCATTTACTGAAAGCGCATCATATTCCACATGACGTGATCCAGGATACTTCGCAATAAATGAACTGATAATATTTTTCGATGTAGTAGATGTAATTGTTTCAGTTAGTAACACGATAGGCTTACCACCCAAATTAGCAAGTGATTCAGCAATCATCTTATCAAATGCTTCGAATGTGCTTACCTCTTTACCATTAGCAATAGGGAAACGTAAACGAGCAGTATCATATAGACCAAGAACTGAAGCTTGAACTCTTGCAGATGTACCACCATTTGTAATTGACGATAAATCGTTACCCTCTATTTTAATTGGACGGCCATCACGAACTTTTGCTACTACAGGAATTGCATCACCATCTTGGATATAGGTAGTAGCATAATAATTCGCAACCCCAGGAGTAATGGTGTCTGGTTTGTTTAGATATGGAATGCTTTTTTTAACGGGCATCTCACAACTAGCTGCAGCTGCGGCAGCAGCTGTACTGAAACCTAGGAATTTTAAGAAATCCCTACGCGGTGCCTTTGCTTCAAGCATACTGTCTTGAGGTGCTGATGTTGGCAAATCTTCGCCAAATTCATCCTGTACTCCGTCTTGGTAGCTTTCGCTGTGTTGCAATTCACCGAAACTCTGCCAATATTTTTTTTGCTTCATATCCGTTGTAAAGTTGTAAATAGTATAAACTTCTTTTATCTAGAGCGCTCTAACTAATTTTTAATAGTGGCATTTCTGACACTCTGTTCCACCAATCTTGTCAACTGTAACACTATCCATTTTTTTGTTCTTCAGATCTTCATGAAACTTCTCATAAATACTGTAAAACTTATTCTCCGTGAACTGCACCTTAGTTTCCCTGTGGCAGTTTACACACCAGCCCATGCTTAAATCAGTGAACTGAAACACTTCGTCCATCTTCTGAATTTCACCATGGCAGGTTTGACATTGTTGCTTACCAGCATTCACGTGTTGTGAGTGATTGAAATATACGTGGTCTGGTAAATTGTGAATTCTAACCCACTCTATAGCCTTCCCTTTACTAGTATATTTTTTTGCAGCTGGATCCCATCCTGCATATTCATATATCTTTTGAATCTCTGCAGTTCCATCTACCAACGAACCATCAGCACGATAAAGTTTTGGACCTTTAGCATATTCATTAATACCCATATGACAGTTCATACAAATATTAACAGAAGGAATGTTTGCATGCTTACTTTCTTGAGCACCGCCATGGCAATAAAGACAGTTAACTTGATTTATGCCGGCATGTACTTTGTGAGAGTAGAAGATTGGTTGCTCAGGCTGATAATTCTTAGATCTTCCTAAACCTTGTGCACCCTGGAATGTATAAAATCCACCTACTAGAAACAATATGATAGCAAGTATAGCGATGTATGCCTTATTCCTGTAGAATGGGATCGGTTCAGCAGTTTTAAAGCCTTCTGTTTCATCTGCAATCTTACGCAGGTTGCTGTTAACTTGAAGAAGTATCAATGCAATAACTGCAAGTATCAATGTTAAGATACCATATAGAAAGTTAGAATCTGACCCAGATTCTGTATCTGACGCATCTTGTGAAGTAGTTGAAGCACCGGGTGCAGCTGCCTTTGCGCCACCAGTACTGATATATCCAAGAATAGCATCAATATCTTGATCTTTTAACTCTGGGAATGCAGTCATTTGCACCTTATTGAATTCTGCATACACAGCGACCGCTCTAGGGTAGCCTTTCTTTATGACAGATGCACTATTCCTGACCCACTCATAGATCATTTTTTTATCATCCCAACGATCTTCAACTCCCTTAAGAGCTGGACCGACCAACTGTTTATCTATCGCATGACATGAAGCACACTTTTGGTTAAAAAGCGCCTTCCCATCCTGGCTTTGAGCCAATTGTGCGATAGTTAATAAGGCCGTAAAAATGAGTGCTGAATAAAGTTGCTGAGCTATTTTTCTTGTCTGATTCATACCCGCATTGAATTGTGTTGAAATGGAAGACACTCCCGAAATTCCGTGCAAATTTAAGACAGGATTTTAACATAATATCAACATCCTGAAAAAAAATTTAATATAGACCCATATTGAGTTTCAGAGGATTGTATTTTGTTGAATGCATAAAACATCATTAAAATCAACATACACAGCCATTAAAATAATTAAATGAAAGAAATTAACTGCGCATTTGTTTTTTTCTTCTCTTTGCAGCATGCTAAACTCATTACAAAAGAAATGGAAAGTAAATGGAGCACAATTGGTGCTGATTCTTTGCACTTTTGCAGTGACAGGCACCTTAACTGCATTCATTTCTAGAGGTATAACCTCATGGCTTGGGTTTGATGAAACTACCTCCTTAATTTGGAAAATCTTGGTGCGAATACTTGTATTAGTATTTGGTTATCAAGTAATTATACTAATTGTTTCATTTTTTTTTGGACAATTTCGCTTTTTCTGGAACTACGAGAAAAAGATCTTAAAAAGAATGGGGTTCATTAATAATACTAAAGAAGTCGTGACGCCTTACAGGCTGGCCATTTTTGCGTCTGGAAAAGGAAGTAATGCAGAAAAAATAATACAATACTTTGATAAAGAACCACTTATACATGTAAAACTTATTGTTTGCAATAAAGCAGGAGCCGGAGTGCTTGATATTGCAAATGCCTGGAAAATAAATACATTGCTAATCGAAAAAAAAGCATTCACAGAATCTGATGAATATATAGAATACCTTAAAAATGAAGGAATTACACATATTATTTTAGCCGGATTCCTTTGGAAAATTCCTCAAAACCTAATCAAAGCCTACCCAAATAAAATTCTTAACATCCATCCAGCCTTACTACCCAATTTTGGAGGTAAAGGAATGTATGGAGAGAAAGTACATCAGTCGGTCATTGCAGCAGGAGAAAAAGAAAGTGGAATCACCATACATCTGGTTGATGAACATTATGATCACGGAAAAACCATTTTCCAGGTAAAAACTGAAATCACCTCAGCTGATTCCCCAGATACCTTAGCCGAAAAAATACATATCCTTGAACATGAACACTATCCTAAAGTAATTGAAGAATGGCTTGGGGTTGAATAAATATCCCAGGATCACTAAATAAGAAGCAGAAAAAGAGCAGATTAACATTTCATTTGGACTCACATATACTACTTTAAGCCTCTAAATTCTAACTACAACTTCAAGCGCTGAATTTCCATTGAACAAAATTCTCCTAATAACCCTCCTTTTACTAGCTAGCACACTGCTGAGATCTCAAGTATGGATTTCAGGAAGGGTTTTTGATACTACCCGAATGGTGGCTATACCATCGGTGAAGGTGAGTTCAAAAAAAGGAGTGATAACCTTTACTGATTCTATTGGACGATATAGTATGACGGTTGAAAAATCAGACTCTATATTTTTCTCATACCGAGGTAAATCAACCATTAACTTCCCAGTAAACGATATTCGGTACCCCGCTGGTTTTGATATAGCACTTCAAGTAAGGGTGCAGGATAGATATCAAACACTAAAGGAAGTAGTAGTGATCGGAAAATCCTACAAAGAAGATTCACTTGAAAATAGAGAACGCTATTCAAAAGTGTTCAATTTTGAACGAGGGCTTCGTATTTCAGAGACTGGCACAATGGGTGGAACTCCCGGTTTGGATTTAGGAAGTTTAATTAGCTCCTTCCAATTCAGAAAAAACAAAAGCATGCGAAGCCTGCAGAATAGATTGATCGAAGAGGAACAAGAGAAGTTTGTCAATCATCGCTTCACCAAACAGTTGGTACAACAAATAACCGGAATGCAAGGCAGAGACCTAGAAAAATTTATGGTGGTATACAGACCCCCCTATGAATTTATTGCATTCAGTGAAGAGTACGAGTTTCACCAATACATTTTAAATGCATCGAAATATTTCAAACAAGGAATATTGCCGAAAGCAAAAGTGAAAGAATAGAGATGTCAAATTTTCTAATAGGTACTGATCAACCCTATAGGTTTTATATATCCCCTACTTGCCTATTGTCTTTTTTATTAACTTCAACCAACACAATTCAAATATGAAAAAAATAATTTTCCTCCAACTGCTTGCATTCAATTTAGTAATTGTTAATGCACAATCACTAAATACCAAACTCGCTAAATTAACTGGACAAACTGCTCGCACAACCTCCAAATCAGGAAGTATTCCTTTTGATCAATCATCATTATCTGCTGATCGATTAAAAATAGCAGATGATGTAATTCAAAGTTGGGTTGATAAAGGATGGATGAATGGAGGTGTAGGGTTAATAATTAAAGACGGTAAGGTTGCCTACTATAAGGCATTTGGTTATAATAATATTGACCAAAGAACACCTATGCAGCCAGATCAGATTTTTCGAATTGCATCTCAAACAAAAGCCATAACTAGCACTGCAGTTATGATGCTATATGAAGATGGAAAATTTTTGCTTGATGAACCTATTTCAAAATTTATTCCTGAATTTAAAAACCCAAAACTATTAGATAAGTTCAATCCAGCTGACTCAAGCTATACTACAGTACCTGCATCACGTGAAATAACCATACGCGACTTATTAACACATACATCAGGTATTGCTTATGCACAAATTGGCTCTGCAACTGCAAATGCGATCTATGCAAAAAATGGCGTTGTTGGAGGCATTGGAGTAAAAAATATAACGCTTGCAGAAAATATAAGAAGGCTTGGTACGTTGCCTCTCTTTCACAATCCTGGAGAAAAATTTACATATGGACTTAATACAGATGTGCTAGGATACTTAGTTGAAGTTGTTTCTGGAATGAGTCTAGCAGAATTTTTTCAAAAGAGAATTTTCACTCCGCTTGGAATGAAAGACACTTACTTTTATCTACCAACTGAAAAAAAGAGTCGTCTAGTAAGTCTGTATTCTCAAGAAGATGGGAAACTTAAATTAATGGATGAGGTGATACGCATTAACGGAACATTCTATAGAGACTATCCAAACTTAGACCTTCAAATGCATAGCGGTGGCGGTGGACTTTCATCCACTATAATGGACTATGGAATTTTTCTACAGATGATGTTGAATCAAGGGGAATACAACGGTGTTCGCCTATTAAGCAGAAATGCAGTGAGGATGATGACAATGAACCAAATAGGAGATATTGATAATGGTGATAATAAATTTGGTCTAGGTTTCGGCATCACAACAGAAAGAGGAAGTGCACGAATCCAATCACAAGAAGGAACCTTTGAATGGGGTGGAATGTTTGCAACATCCTATTGGGTAGATCCAAAAGAAAACCTAGTTGGCCTTTTCTTCCGTAACGTATACCCAACACAAAATGGTGATATCAGCGATAGATTTCGCGTCTTAGCATATCAAGCAATTAAGGATTAATTATGAAATTTTTATTTCTATCTTTTTTCTTATCGGCATTAGTAAATATTCAATTTGTTCAAGGACAGTTGTATAAATCGGTTCATAAAGAAGCTATTGTTATTGACACCCATAATGATTTCATCAGTACAGGCATTGAAAAAAATAAAAGTTTCGACCAAGATCTACATGGCATTACACATTCTGATCTAAATCGAATGATAAAGGGTGGAATAGATATACAAGTTTTTTCAATTTTTTGTGATGGTAGCTATGGAACAGGTTCGGCATTCAACTTCGCAAACAGAGAAATAGATTCTCTATATGCCGTAGTTAAGCGAAATCCAAGTAAGATGATGATTGTGACATCACCTAAAGATATTGAACAAGCAATAAAATCAAAGAAACTTGGTTCAATGATGGGAGTAGAGGGGGGACATATGATAGAAGATCGTATAGACTATCTTGATAGCTTATACAAAAGAGGTGTACGTTATATGACTCTTACTTGGAACAATAGCACATCATGGGCAAGCTCAGCAACAGACGAAAGAGCAAAGAATGATATCGGACACCCATATGGATTAAATTCATTTGGTGAACAAGTGGTTACCCACATGAATAAAATTGGAATGATAGTTGACATTTCACATGTTGGTGAACAAACATTTTATGATGCACTGCGAATTTCTACAAAACCAGTGATTGCATCACATAGTTGTACTTACTCAATCTGTCCAGTTCCTAGGAATATGACAGACGATCAGATAAAAGCACTAGGGGAAAACGACGGTGTAATACAGTTAAATTTTTATTCAGGATTTGTTGATCCATCATTTCGAGAAAAAAACAACACCTTTATTGCAAAGCATCAAGCAGAGAAAGATTCTATTCTAAAAACAAATCCAAGTGATTTTTATGCTAATCTATTTATTCATGAAAAATACAAGGATGAAATGGATAGTACAAGACCAACATTGAGTTTACTTATTGACCATTTAGATCATATTGTTAAACTCATAGGAGTAGAACATGTTGGTATTGGATCTGATTTTGATGGAATTAATTCATCACCAAGAGAATTAAATGATGTAACAGATATGCCATTGATTACTAAAGAACTTATGAAAAGAGGGTATAGCAAAAATGATATATTTAAAATTCTGGGTGGAAATTTCATACGTGCCTTTAAGGCAAATCTGTGTCGCTAAATTTATGGGGGTCCCCATCCATCACTTAGGATTAATTATTTTTTTACCCGTATAAAGAGCTAAAAAGATATTAAACATTATAGCTGTTCATAAAAATAATTTAATGAAATACTTGATTTTTCTTTTATTCATCCCCTCATTAATTTTTGCACAATCAAAATCAGATATCATAAGATGGCAAGAGACTGCAAAACGCGTAAACATCATACGAGACAATTGGGGTATTCCACATATTTATGGCAAAACTGATGCAGATTGTGTTTTCGGATTAATGTATGCACAATGTGAAGATGATTTTAAGCGTGTTGAAATGAATTACATCACCATGCTAGGGAGAACTAGCGAAGTAACAGGAGAAAAAGATATTTACGAAGACCTTCTGGTAAAGATGGTTATTGATTCGGCCGATGCCGTAAAAGATTACGAAGTAAGTCCGGATTGGATGAAAAAATTATTGAATGCATTTGCAGATGGAATTAATTACTACCTATACAAAAACCCAAATGTAAAACCAGCATTACTGAATAACTTTCAACCATGGTATGCATTAACTTATACTGATGGAAGCATATCTGCTATTCAAACAGCAGATTTAACTGCAGACGATATCAAAAAATTCTATCAAGGAATTTCAACAGATCTTGCCAAACTAAAAAAGAAAGATCCTGAACAACTTATTGGATCAAACGGATTCGCGATAGCACCCTTCAAAAGTATTACTGGTAATGCCATGCTTTATATCAATCCACATGTTACTTTCTATTTCAGGCCTGAAGTACATATGATAAGTGAGGAAGGATTAAATACGTATGGAGCCGTTACATGGGGGCAATTTTTTGTTTATCAAGGATTCAATGAGCATTGCGGATGGATGCACACATCAAGTGAAGCAGATGTAGCAGACCTATACGAAGAAACCATTGAAAAAAATAGTAATGGGATTTTCTATTCGCATAACAATACATTAAAACCAGTCAATATTCAACCAACTACAATAGCATATAAATCCAAAAATGGCATAGCAAAAAAAGAGTTTAAGATTTATAAAACACATCACGGTCCAATCATGGCAATGCAGGCTGGAAAATGGATAGCTATGCAGTCGAATAATAGATCACTCAATGGATTAATTCAATCCTGGAGAAGAACAAAAGCAAAATCATTTACGGAATTCAAAAGTATTATGGACCTCAGATCAAATATTTCTAACAATACCGTCTATGCCGATGATCAAGGAAATATTGCCTATTGGCATGGTAATTTTATGCCAAAAAGGGACACAAAATATGATTGGAAAAATCCAGTTGACGGAAGCCTTGAAGCAACAGATTGGAAGGGTTTGCATACCGTTGAAGAAACAATTCACCTTTATAATCCCTCAAATGGATGGTTACAAAATTGTAATGCGACCCCATTTACCGTTTCCGGAAATGGAAGTATAAACAAAAAAAAATATCCAACTTATATGGCTCCAGATCCTGAAAATTTTCGGGGCATTAATGCTGTGCGGGTTCTAGCCGCTAAGGATAAATTTGATATTAATGGACTAATTGAAGCAGGATACGATAACTATATGTCTGCTTTTGATGTCCTACTACCTCCTCTATTTAGTGCAAATCAAACATTGATTGCAAACGACATTAAGCCTGACATTAATAAGGCAATACAAATATTACGCGATTGGGATAGGCGAACAGCAAGTAATTCTATAGCTACTACAATTGCTATTCATTGGGCAGAAAAGGTAGTTGCCCACTTAACAAGAGGACGAAAAGGGTTAATTGATCTACCGTTTGAATTACCACGTATGTTAAAAGAGATGCCAGATGCCGCAAAAATTTCATTCCTAAATGAAGTGCTTAAAAAACTCAAATCTGATTTTGGTACTTGGGAAGTTGCATGGGGTGAGATTAATAGATTCCAACGAATCGATAATAAAATAGATGCAACATTTTCAGACAAGGAATCGAGTATACCTTCTCCATTTGCATCTTCTGCTTGGGGAACACTTCCATCATTTAATAGCAAAACATACCAAGAAAGCAAAAAACGTTATGGCTATGGTGGAAATAGCTTTGTCTGTGCAGTTGAATTTGGAAAAAAAATTAAAGCAAAATCACTTCTTGCTGGTGGCGAAAGTGGGGATCTTACTTCAAAACATTTTAAAGATCAAGCTGACATGTATACAAAGGGAAAATTCAAAGAAGTACTTTACTACAAAGAAGATATTCTCAAGAATATGGAAGAGCAATATAATCCTGGAATGAGAAAAAAATAAGAAAATGAAAGAAAGTATTTTGACATATTCTCTACTCTGTATTTTAATGATCTCATGTAAAAAAGAAACAGCAGTTCCTCAGGACATCAAGTACTTTTCTATAGTTAAACAAATTATTGCCACAAATTGTTTACAATGTCACAACTCAACTGACCCATTCAATTCATGGAGTGGAAGACCTGTAAAACTGGATAGTGACGATGACCTTACATCACAATACAGTAATATAAAAGCATCCATAGCTGACCCAGCTTCATTTTCAAATAAAAGAATGCCATTAGGAAGCGAACTTTCTGCAAGCGACATAGAAGTAATTGTAAAATGGTATAATAAAGGTGGAAAAAGTACTGATTAAGTGCATGAAAAAATAATATAACCAACTCATTTTCTTTATTGAACATTAATGAATAATGCTTAAAATTGATAGTATAAATCTATTAGGATAAAATGAAAGAGAAGCTTTACGAATTAGATCACTTAAGAACCTTAGCCATAAAGGATTGATTCATATAACAAATAATCTTTTATCAGATATTAATCGAGACGGAAATTTAATTCTAATAGCATCTCTTATCGCTTCTAAAATTGGTGCAATATTGCTAAACAAAGTAGTTGAAAAGCCATTTTTGAAACTAAGAACTAAGTTCATTAATTAGTAAATGAAATAATAAATATGATGGCATTGAGCAACTACGAACGAATGATAAAACTAGCTGATGAGGTCTTTGCTTCAAAAGAGGACCCAGAACAATTAGACGTCAATGAGGATATTATAGATGAATTACTACACATACACCCAGCAACTGTTTCTGAATATGATAATGGAGAGGGCCCAATTGCATGGGTATTACTTATTCCGACTACCTTAAAATTAATGAACCAATTTATAGATGGTGAGATTTCAGAAAAACAACTATTTGAACTAACAAAAATCGAAAAAACATATGATGCCATATACCTCTGCTCCGCAATGGTTCTAGAGGAGTATAGAAATAAAGGAATCGCAAAAAATCTTGTTCTTAACGCAATCGACAAGATTCGTAAAGACCATTCAATACATGGACTTTTTGTTTGGTCGTTCAGTAAAGAAGGTGATCTTGGTGCTGAAACCATCTCGAATATTACATCTATTCCTTTATACAAACGGAAAAATGATAAACTGAGTTAATAAATCAAGCAATAAATCATAATTTCCCCATATGAAAAAGAGTCTACTTATACTAATTATCTGCTTTTCAACTAGTGCAGTTATCAATGCACAAGAAATTGGTCTTCAACTATATTCTGTAAGAAACCAAACCAAGACAGACTTAGAAGGAACCCTGAAAAAAATTCGCGCAATGGGTATCCGTGAATTAGAAGGGATTGACTTGTATGGGAAAAGTGTAAGTGATTATAAAAAGCTACTAGATAAATTAGATTTCAAGTTTGTAGGATTTGGTGTGGACTATGGAGATCTTAGCAAAGACCTGACACAAGTAATTTACAATGCAAAAACACTTGGAGCAACCTATGTGATTTGCTATTGGATACCACATGAAGGAAATGAATTCAATATAAAAAATGTAGTAGATGCAGCAGTAGTATTCAACAAGGCAGGAAAAATATTTAAAGAAAATGGACTAGAGTTTTGTTATCACCCACATGGATTCGAATTTAGGCCTTCAAAAAATGGCACCTTATTTGATGACTTAATAGCTAAAACGATTCCTGCATATGTAAATTATGAGCTTGATGTATATTGGGCAAAGCAAGGTGGTGTAGACCCTGTTGAACTCATAAAAAAATATCCGAAACGTTTTTCCCTATTACACCTAAAAGATCGATTGGTAGGCACGGTATCTAATGACACAGGAAGTGCAGATGAAGAAACAAATGTGATATTAGGCAAAGGGGATGTGAATATAAAGGACATAATGAGTGCAGCTAAATCTTCAGCTGTAAAACATTATTTTATTGAAGACGAATCCTCAAGAGTGATAAGTCAACTCCCTCCTAGTCTAACGTTTTTAAAGTCGTTAAAAAACTAGCTATAAACTCATTGCATCAAGCCCAATACCAAATAATCTTAATGCAATAGTATTTAGGTCTTCCTTACTTCCCTTAAGATGTATGGTTCGATGAATATGCTGCATCTGTTCTCCAGGAGCTAAGGCGGCAGCTGGTGAAGAGCTTTCTACTTCATAGAATTTACCCATTTGCTTGCCATCAATAGGACCATCATTATAGGCATTTACAGCATCGCCCTTGAATGGTTCTTTCTGAATTTGCCATAATGAGTTTACATAGTCATGTACGTTCTCATGTAAACTAAATTCAGCAATAGTCAACACATTTTGCTTTGCATCAAAACTAGCAGCTATAGGCAATGCTCTAGAGGGAGATATGCCTATTTTGCTTCTATGATTCCCGTCGGCTTTCAATAATATAATTCCATTGTCAACTTTTAATCTATCCCCTGGAACCTTACCAAAATAATCATCAGTAACTATTTTACCTAACTCAGATGAATCCCCTTTACGGTAAGGCAAAACAATGGTTGTTCCATCAGCCGCATTAAGCATGCTCAAAATCCATATAGACAGTAAGCCATTTTGTTTAGACCATTTTTCTTGTCCTGTGTTCCTAATCACATTATCAGATTCAAATCCAACTGCTTTTATACTAGAAGGAATAACTCCAATTGATTTTTGAATACTTTCACTATTCATCAAATGAATGTTACGATTAACCATCAAATCAAATTTAGTACCGGAATAATTTTCAAGGTGAATTGCTTTTTCAAATTTTGCTTCTGTTTTACTAGAAGATATTAGTTCAAATGATTCTGTATCAATTTCCTTTGGAACATACCAATTGTCGAATTTAAATTCAGCACCTTTTTTAAAATATATTGAAAATTGACCACCTTCAGGACCAAGCCAAATGCGTTCCTCCCCACCAAATGCACTGAAGTGTTCAGAAAATTTTCCAGAAGCAATTAGCTCATGGTTGAGCCAACCAAAACTAGCTCCTTCACTTCCCTCTGCAGTACTAGTCATGACTCGACCTTGATAAGCAGGAAGTACAATTATTTGGGCACCGGTAGAATCATCCCCTAAAACAATAAGATCTTTATGACACTTTTTTAAAAAATCAAGATCATACCCAAACGTACCTTTTTTGTAATCCATAGTTAACGATTTATCAGTTTTGTTATTATTCAACCCGTTACATGATATAAATAAAAGAAAAACGATTGAAATGTAAATTCGATTCATGGTAAAAATTTGATAACAGTAAACAAATATTATATTAAATCTTCAACACGTTTAGGTGAACCAAATAATAATTCTTCTTCGGTAGCATCCCGTATTCCGGCAATCTTTATGGTGTAAAAAAGAGTCTTCCCAGCAAAAGGGTGGTTTGCATCAACAATAATATATTCATCTGCTTTCTCTACAACTACGGCATCAGTCCCATCAAATAACTGAATATATTGGCCTTCTTGAATGGTATCAACATTTTCAAATTCATCAATACCTACTTCAATGATTAAACTTTTCTCCTTGGGGCCATAAGCATCGTCTTCGTAAATCACCACTTCTATTACCTGACTTTCTTGTAATCCTTCAAGTGCACGCTCTAAACCAGGTATAATATTATCTGCGCCATGCAGGTATTCTTCCACTATATGAGCATCATCTCCTTGAAGTATATTTCCCAATTCATCTTTCAATGTATAATGAATGGTAACTACTTTATTGCTTTCAACTTTCATTAAATACAACAGATTAAAAATAAGAGAATCTAAAACAAACTATAAATTACAACATCTCGAATAACTATTCAAGTTTAATATTATATACAATAAACTCAATGATTTATAGAGTTAAAATCAATACTTCAATAGATCAACTATATATTTTTCAAGTCTTGACTTTGCGAGGTATTGTGATTCAAGTTCTGGGGCAAATGGTATAGGAGTATCGAGGCTAGCACATCGCATTACTGGTGCATCAAGAAATTGAAAACAATGCTCTGAAATCCATGCTGCAATTTCAGCACCAATACCTCCGGTAAGATTATCTTCATGTAAGATAAGTACACGATTATTCTTTTCTACTGTCAATCGAATAGCATCATAATCAAGAGGCATCAATGTCCTTAGATCTACTATTTCAATTGATATATCGGGATGTACATCAGCAAAATCAGTTGCCCAATGTACTCCTGCGCCATAGGTAATGATGCTTAAATCTTCTCCAGCCTTAAGAGTCCTAGCTTTACCAATACTAGTTTCAAAAGGTTCAGGATTTACAATTCCAGAAATACTTCTATATAGTGCCTTGTGCTCAAAAAAGAGTACAGGATTAGGATCATTTATTGCAGCCATCAATAATCCTTTAGCATCTTCTGGATTTGAAGGATAGACAATTTTAAGTCCGGGCACATGAAAAAACCAAGCTTCATTACTTTGAGAATGGAAAGGGCCAGCACCTACCCCTGCTCCTGTGGGCATCCGTATAACTACATCCGATTCTTGTCCCCAACGATAGTGAATCTTGGCCAAATTATTGACAATTTGGTTAAATCCAACCGAAACAAAATCGGCAAACTGCATTTCAACAACTGATTTAAATCCTTCTAAACTCAATCCCAAAGCTGCCCCAACAATAACGCTTTCACAAATAGGTGTATTCCTTACTCTATGCTTTCCATATTTAGTAGATAACCCTGCGGTAACTTTAAAGGCTCCGCCATATTCGGCAATATCTTGACCCATGATAATTAGGTTATCATGTATAGCTAGAGATTGATCTAATGCTTCTGAAATAGCATCAATAAAACGAATTGGATCAGTCCTATTTGGTACAAACAAATCTAGAGATGAAGATTCATTAAGATTGGATGATTTTGGCATAGCGAACAGATCATGTATCTCCTCTTCTGTATTCACCTTATTCCCTTCAAAGGATAATCCTGCTTTCAGTTCTAATTCTATTTTTACTCTAATTTCTTCATTTATTTTTCGAATTTCGTCTACTGAGGCAATTTCACTATGCAAGAGCCATTCTTCATAACAAGCCACTGGATCCTTCTTACCCCACTCCTCAAACAATTCTTTGGGAACATATTTTGTACCACTAGCTTCTTCATGACCGCGCATTCTGAACGTAATGCACTCAATAAGATATGGTTTTTGATTTTCAATACAATACTCGCGAACTCCTTTGATGGTATCATATACTTCTAAAATATTATTACCATCAATTTGTATCCCCTCCATACCATATCCTTTGGCTCTATCAACTAAAGCGTCACATCGATATTGCTCATCTACTGGAGTGCTTAATCCATACCCATTATTTTCAATAATAAAAATCACAGGAAGATCCCATACCGCAGCTAAATTTAAGGCTTCATGAAAATCACCTTCAGAAGTTCCTCCATCACCGGTAAAGGCTAAGGCAACTTTTCCTTCCTGCTTCAACTTATAGGCTAACGCAGCACCATCTGCCAATGCAAGTTGGGGGCCGAGGTGAGATATCATACCAGTGATAAAATGTTCTTTAGATCCAAAATGAAAGCTTCGTTCACGTCCCTTACTAAAGCCCTCTTTGCTGCCTTGCCATTGTAAAAAAAGCTTTTCCAATGACATCCCCCTTACGGTAAATACTCCTAAATTTCTGTGTAGAGGGAATATCCATTCTTCGGATTTTAATGCTAGGGTAGCGCCAACTGAAATTGCTTCTTGTCCAATACCGCTAAACCATTTACCCACTTTGCCTTGTCGTAATAGTACAAGCATTTTTTCCTCGATCATCCTTGGATAAAGAAGTTCTCGGTAAAAAGAAATAAGCTGCTCGTCTGATAAATATTTGCGATCAAAATGCATGATGCATTAAAGATAAGTTATGTTGTTCTGCAAAAAAAAATCAGTAAAAAATTAAATTTTTACCCCCTAGAATGGCAAAAATAACATGGTAAAGCTACTTACTTTGAAAAAGCGAGAAGGGCGTTTGTAGGTTTCCCTGAAATATCAAAAGCACCTAATTCATAGCCCTTCCAACCGTTGTATGCCTGAGGTTCCCAATACAAAACCCCTAATCCCTTGTTAGATGTTACATGCTTTGTCTTGTCAATAATATCCGTTAAAAAAGAATTGCACTCCGAAACATTATTTGAGGGCATACCAACTTCAACTATAAAAACTTCCTTGTTGTATAGGCTAACCATATCATTCATGTTTTGAAAGCATTGCTGATTATAAGATGCCCAGTTCGATGCAGTAGGATATAGAGACATGCCTATAACATCAAATTTTGCTTCATTTGCTTTTAATCCTGCAAACATCCATTGAAATAAATTTTTATCCCAACCATTTGAAACATGGATAATTACTTTAGATGTAGGGAATACTTCTTTTACTGCATCATATCCAGCATTTATGAGCTGGGTGAAATTATTCATTGAAGTTGAAGCACGCCCATCAGGCCATAACATCCCATCATTTGTTTCATTACCAACTTGAACCCATTCAGGTGTTATACCACTTTGCTTTAACGTCGTTAACGTAGTCTTTGTATGATTTGCTAAGGCAGCTTTTAATTCATCAAAATTATACGACTCCCAAGCAAGGGGTTTAGTTTGTTTACCGGGGTCTGCCCATGAATCACTATAATGAAAATCGATTAGAATGCGCATCCCTAATTGCTTTGCTCGGAGTGCCTTAACTACCACATCAGATACATCATTCCACATTGGAGAGGGATTTACCCAAACCCTTAGTCGTATGGTATTCATGCCGAGTGATTTTAGAAGTGCCATGCACTCCATTTCTGTTCCCGCAGTAGAATAAAATTTTACTCCAGCTGATTCCATCTCAGTAACCCAACTCACATCTGCTCCTTTGGAAAAATTACTTGTAGGATTAATTATATTACTGATTGGTGTTGTCTTTTTCTGACAAGAAATCAATAAAAAAACTAAAATGAAAGGAATCCAGAATCTTTTCATGACTTTTATATTCACTGAAAATAATAATTTGCTGTTGTATTATACAACTACCAACTCATAAAAATCATCAGGATTTAAATATTTATTAGCGAGTGCTTTTAACTCCTCAGATGAAATATTTTTAATTGTATTGACTGAAGTATAAAAAAATTGATCATCAAGTCCATTTAAAATCAGATTTTTCCATCTTCCAATTATCTGAAAAGGACCATCTAAATCTCCAAGCAAGGTTCCTATAAGATAATTCTTAACTAACAACAGTTCTTCCGAATCTATATCCCCCTCTCTCAACTGCTGCATTTCGTTATACACTTCATTGATTGTAGCTTCACAAACATTCCTACCAGCCTCTGTACTAATCATCCATGCACCGGCATGGACATGATTTACTAAAAAGCTATAAATGCCATAGGTATATCCCTTATCTTCTCGAATATTATTCATTAACCGAGATCCAAAAAATCCTCCAAACAATGCATTAAGAACTTGAACTTTGGGGAAATCTGGGTCTTTCCGTGTAGGGAATGGACGAGCAATACGAATAGCTCCTTGTACTCCTTGGTCATCATTTATAATATTCCATTTCTTTTGTTGAGCAGGATTGATTGAATGATTGGGCTCTTCTAATTCAACTTGATTAAATGGAATTGATCCAAAATAAGTATTCAACAATTGCTGATAGTTAGCAGGCAAAATGCCTGCAGAAAATATGGTGCAGTGTCCATTACGATAATACTGATTATAATATTTTTTTACATCAGCACTTGATATCGCATCATAATCGGTTGCTGCAGAGTAAACCCCATAAGGATGTGATGCCCCAAATAAGAGTTCATCAATTTTCCTTCCAGCAATAAAATCGCATTTTCTCAAGTTCACAGCAAGTTTTTGCTGCATATTTTGTCTATAAATACTCAGTTCATCTTCTGGGAATGATGCATCTAGAAATATTTCTTGCACTACAGGTAAAATATGTTCAAGCTGCCTTGTAAGGCAATGGAGACTTACTACAGCCGTTTCATTATAACATGAGCGATTTAAATAAGCACCATAGAAATCAACAAATTCATTAATCTCGTAGGCTGACTTTGTTGATGTGCCATTTTTAATTAAAAAATTGGTGGCGGATGCAATATTCTTTAGTTTCTCATACCAATTACCCGCCTTAAAAACCCATTCAATTTGAACCACTTCTTCTGTCCCGGCTTGTATATTATAAACAGAAACACCATTGTCGAGCTTAAACACATCAGGTTTTTTCAACTCTATTCCGTACTCTACCGCATCTTTAATATGCGGTGCCTTTTTTCTATCGAGCATGTTAATGTTTGTAATATTAAAAATTATTGTTCAGCAAGATACCAGAGGGTGTTGCTATTGGAAGGCTTGAGAACGGTTGATGCAATTCTATGCAAATCATCTACTGTTACTGCCTGATAACGTTTAAACTCTTCATTCATCTTTTCTCCATCACCAAGTAATTCATAAAAAGCAAGACTTCC
Source organism: Chitinophagaceae bacterium (assembly GCA_947451935.1). Lineage (GTDB taxonomy): Bacteria > Bacteroidota > Bacteroidia > Chitinophagales > Chitinophagaceae > Pollutibacter. The sequence continues at coordinate 8,936 of CANGBH010000011.1, read as the reverse complement.
AGCTCTGTTCATCACACTCATATCTTCGAATGCCATTACGCTTTCGGTTTTATTTTGAACTTTCTGTAGTTCACGCTCTTCAATCATTTCATTTCTTACTTTATCTAACACTTTTTCAATAGCATCTTCGGCTAAACGGATGTCCACACCTTTTACTAATTGACCTTCAATGGTAAGTAGACCTTTATCTAAACTACCAAAATGATAACAAGTTATATGAACGAATAACTGATCTTCTTTTACTAATTTTTGATATAATCGAGAAGATGCACCACCACCAATTATATCTATTAGCAAGTCTGTTGCATAATAATCATCGTCATTTCGAGCACACATATGCCATGTCTTGTAGATGGCATCCATTGGGACCTTTCGATGAACTGTCACTCTTCGTTCTTCTTCTTGAATTTTTTCTTGAGGAATCATTCTAGTGTATTTATTCCCTGAAGGAATATCACCAAACCATTTTTCAGAAAGTGATTTAACTTGTTCTGTAGACACATCACCTGCAACAACTAAAATAGCATTTGAAGGAGTGTAATGCTTGAAGAAAAAGTTTTTTACGTCTTCTAATTGTGCATCTTCAACATGAGACAATTCTTTCCCTATTGTCATCCATCTATAAGGATGTTCCTTATACGCTAATTCCCTCATAATGTGCCATACATCTCCATATGGCTTATTAATGTAATGTTCTTTAAATTCCTCGCAGACTACCTTACGTTGGACATCTAAACTTTTTTTACTAAAGGCCAGACTTAGCATTCTATCACTCTCAAGCCAAAATGCAGTTTCGACATTTTCAGCAGGTAATTGACAATAGTAATTAGTTAAGTCATTGGTTGTATATGCGTTATTCTCACCACCTGCATTCTGAAGTGGATCATCATAATCTGGTATATTGATTGATCCTCCAAACATGAGGTGTTCAAACAAATGGGCAAAGCCTGTCTGATTAGGATTCTCATCTCTTGCCCCAACATCATACAAAACATTAACAACTGCCATAGGAGTACTTTTGTCTGGATGTACCAGCACTTTTAGTCCATTTGGCAAAAGAAACCTATCAAATTTTATCATGTTACAAATATCTTTAAATAAAAGGAATACTGAACACTTAAAATTAAGGTTATACCATGTTATTCTTATAAGATACTTACGGTTTTCATCATAATAACTTCAGGTGAACCATTACGAAGAATAAGAAATTTTATTTTGCTTAGCGTAGACTGAATAATACTTTTATAGGCTTGAATATTATTACTAAAATCATTATCTACCGAAAGAATGATATCGCCTTTTTTTAATCCGGCTTTTGCAGCGGGAGAATCAGGAACTACTTCATCTACTTCAATATGCTGATTAATAAAATAAATAGATAACCCAGAGTAGGCATAATCAAAAAAATCATTGAAATGACTGTTTGGTATAATGTGAATTTCATGTCTATTATAATTTAACGTCACATTAAATCTGCGCAACAGATCATTCCCTATTAAACCACCTAAAAATGGATAAGCTGTAACATTACTATTGTCTTGAAAAAGTAATGTTGGCACTTTTCGAAATTTGTAAGGCCCAAACTGAATACTTTTAACAGTAGTAAGTCGCATGATCAATTTACCTCCTAAGCCTTCTGCCTGAGTAAGCATAGGTGTTTTCTTTCTCTTTCGCAATACAGAACTATCAGTTACATAGTCTTCTGATAGCAAAAAATTTAATCCCGCTCCTGTATCAAAATAAAATCGTTGCGAAAAATTTTTACTTTCCCGAAATTGTATGCTTTGTATTGGTAATGTTGTAAATGCAGGATATAATATGTGTCCCCCACTAGGATAATTGAAGTCTCCATTACTGTAAACCGTTATTACTCTATTGTCATAGTTTATATTAACTATATATCGAATTAAAAAGCTATACCCTATAATACCATCAATATGAATTCCATAAGAATAGCTTAATAATTCATAATCATTAACATGAAAGTCTAATGATTTAACATCCAAATTAGGTAGGTGTAAAGTAGATCCATACAAAAATGACACTTTGCGAATTCCACCAATTCCTTTTATCGTTTTATCAGAAGGTACTGTGTTTATGTTTAACGCTCTCACAGTTGTAGAATCTAATGAAATACCACCACTTCCTGTATCCAAAATAAAATTCATACTATCAGGATACTCATCAACTGAAGCACGGATTAATATAACCCCACCAGATAATAACTTAAATTGGAAAGAAGTAAGTTGTTTAGCGGGGCCCTCAAGAAATTGTTCTTGTGAAAAGCTTCTTTTATTGATTAATAAACAGAGGGAAATCAATCCAACTGCTTTAATAAAATGGGTCAATATATTGACTTTAGTTCTCCTCATAGGTAAATAGCCATATATTCAAAACAAGTCTAGTAAATAGAATACAAATAGCTTCTCTCAAGTTAGCTTTATTTTAAACTATTGTTGCCCTACCTTTGTTGTATTGTTATTGAAAATTATGAGTGAAATAAATAATCTTTACGAAAAAGCACTGAATTTGGAGTTTCTTTCTGCCGAAGAAGGTTTATTCCTGTTCAAAGAAGCTCCTCTTACAGAACTAATGCATGTTGCTGATCAGCTGAGAAAGAAACAAGTACCTCATGGAAAAGTAAGCTGGCAAATTGATCGCAACGTTAATACAACCAACGTTTGCATCGCAAATTGTAAGTTTTGCAATTTTTATAGAATACCAGGACATGCCGAGGCTTACATTACAGACATGGATACCTATAGGCAAAAGATCCGTGAAACACTACAATGGGGAGGAGATCAGTTGCTTTTACAAGGAGGGCACCACCCAGAACTCGGACTTGATTTTTACACAAAAATATTCAGGGAAATAAAAAATGAGTTCCCAGACATTAGACTTCATACGCTTGGTCCACCTGAAGTTGCTCATATTACCAAACTAGAAAAGTCCACCCATACCGAAGTACTAATGGCACTCAAAGAAGCAGGAATGGATTCTCTTCCAGGTGCTGGAGCTGAAATATTAGTTGATCGTGTTCGTAAATTAGTGAGTAATGGAAAGTGTGGTGCGCAAGAATGGCTTGATGTGATGGCTGCTGCTCACCAACTTAATATCACAACATCTGCAACAATGATGTTTGGCCATGTAGAAACACTTGAAGAACGATTTGAACACTTGATAAAGCTTCGCGAAGTACAATCTAAAAAGCCGGAAAAGGCAAAAGGATTTTTGGCTTTCATTCCATGGACATTCCAAGATGTAGATACATTACTCACAAAAATTAGAGGAGTACAGAATTTAACGACAGGTGAAGAGTATATTAGAATGATAGCAATCAGTCGAATCATGCTCCCTAACATTAAAAACATTCAAGCTTCATGGCTTACTGTTGGGAAAAAAATTGCTCAGATATGCCTACATGCTGGTGCTAATGATTTTGGAAGCATCATGCTTGAAGAAAATGTTGTAAGTGCAGCAGGTGCCCCGCATCGATTTACCTATAAATCAATCCAAGAAGCAATAACTGAAGCTGGGTTTGAACCACAACTACGTAATCAAGAATATGAATGGAGGGAGATTCCTGCTGCGATACAAGAACAGGTAATCAATTACTAATACATCATAGTATGTTCATTCGTGAACAATCAACTATCATAATTAGTGCTACTTTCGAGTATGATCATTCCGAGAATATATAGCATACATGATCAAGCGATAACCATCGAATTTTCTCAAACAATTGATGAACAGATCAACATGCAAGTCATTGCATGGCAACACGAAATTGAATCCAATCCTTTCCCAGGATTTATCGAATGCGTTCCCGCTTACAGTAGCTTAACCATTTATGTTAATTCAGATTGCAATATTGATGACCTTAAAAATCATTTACAGAAGAAAATAAACATAACTGAAAATAAAAATCACTTTAACACATTCTCAAACAATCAAGATGCAAAAACCATAGAAATACCAGTATGTTATGATAGTGAGTTTGGTTTTGATTTGCCTTGGCTTTCTAACGTATTAAAATTGAGTATTGAAGAAATCATACAAATTCACTCAGAACATATTTATAGGGTATATATGATAGGTTTTATACCTGGGTTCCCTTACATGGGAGTATTGCCTGCTCAATTAGAGACTTCAAGAAAACAAAATCCATCGTTGAAAATTCCTGCAGGAAGTATTGGAGTAGCAGGAAAACAAACGGGCATTTACCCAGCAGAAATTCCTGGAGGATGGAATATTATTGGAAAAACACCACTAACGATTTTTGATAAATCAAGTGAATCAATATGCCTTCTAAAAGCAGGAGATCATGTGAAGTTTATCCCTATTACAAAAAAAGAATTTGATCAATTTCAATGAGCATCACCATTTTAAAACCAGGTATCTCAGCGAGTATTCAAGACTTGGGTAGATGGCATTACCAAAAATTTGGTATACCTGTTGGAGGTGTTATGGATAAATTTTCAGCAAGTGCAGCAAACATTATTTGCGGCAATGAAGTTAATGAAGCAATTATAGAATTGACTCTTCATGGAACTGAAATAGTATTTAATGAAGATGCTTATTGTTGTATTTCTGGACAAGGGTGCACTGCATATATCAATGACACTAAAATTGAATTTGATAGACTGATAAAAATCAAAGCATTTAGTATTTTAAAAACAAAGCCGAAACGTTATGGATGCAGAGCCTACATAGCTATTGCTGGTGGATTTCATCTAAATAAAATTATGGGTTCAGTATCAACCTATATCCCTTCTAGTATTGGTGGAATAAATGGGAGAAACCTAATTACGGGAGATATAATACACTTCACTCATAAAATAAATAAAACACAAAAAGATAATACCATACAAATAAGTGAAAATGATTTTGCGTATGCCAACTGGCATATTAATATTGCACATCAACATAATGACTCAAATGAGACTTCGATAGATTGTATCAAAGGCCCTGAGTGGAGTCTATTTAATGAATCATCACAACTCTCTTTATTCAATACATCCTTTACAGTTGCAAATGACTCAAACAGAATGGGCTATCGATTAGAAGGTAATGAGCTTTCACTAATCCAAAAACAGGAAATGATCTCTTCAGCAGTTGCAATGGGAATTATCCAAGTCACTCCAAAAGGACAACCCATTATCTTGATGGCAGACTCACAAACTATTGGTGGATATCCGCGAATTGCAAGGGTCTGTAGCGCTGACCTACCAAAACTTGCACAATGTAGACCAGGTGATGTAATCTCATTCAATCACATTTCAGAAAATGAGTCTTTACATAAATTAAGTGGACTACAGAAAAAAATCGATCAACTAAAGATCAGTGTAGAAATGACAAATCGATAAAATCCATTTAAAAAAATCCCTGACACCATTATGAGTCAGGGACAGCATAGTTAGCCTTGAAATATTATACGCGAGTCAATTTAATTGGTGTAGTGCGATTTGCATTCCACTGACATACATAGATGCTTTGATCTTCATCAATACACACATCGTGTCCATGTTTAAATACTTTAGACTCGTGTTGAAAGGTTTGTTGAAGAATGCCATTCTTATAAACAGGGGCAGTTCCACCTGGACTTGCCAATACTTTATAATTTGTATCTAATATGGTTAGAAACCCAGAGCCATCGTCAATTTGTTTTCCTTGAGTATCTTTCGACCAACAAACTCCAGCATAAAGTACTTGACCATGTATAACAGGTCTACATACATACATACCAGGTGTATCAATTCGCTTAATAAACTTGCCATCAAGTGTAAATACTTTGAAACAGCATTCACCTCTAGAGGTACAAACTAATACTGGATTACTTTTATCCCGATCATCAACAACAACACCATGAGCACATTCAAGATTATGATCTGGATTAGCATTATTATGACCACCAAATTTTCTGATAAAGCGGCCTTTGCTATCAAAATGAATGATGTAATCTGAACCATACCCATCAGCCACATAAATATCTCCGTTAGGAGCTACCGCCGTTTCAGTTGGATGATACGCTTCGTCATCTTTATATATACCTATTGCATGAGGCTGTGGCAATGAAAAAATAATTCTCCCTTTAATATTGGTCTTAACTACATTACCAGGCTGAGATTTTGACTCGCCTGCAAGGTTTGTATAAAACCCATTATCAACAAGCAATAGAAAATCTTCACCATTTTCTTTGCTAATGGTAAGCCCATGCCCTGCAGGATAAGATGCACCCCAAGAATCCAACAATTGCCCAGATTTATCAAACACCAAAATATTATTATGCGTGTCATCTCCAATCATAATCAAGCGACCCTGACTATCCTGAACCATTTCATGACAATTGTTTACAGGATGAGTGCTAGAACTAATTTTTGCCCAGCCATGGTCTACTTTATAAGTAAAGCCATTGTGCCCAAGGATTAATTCTTCAGGCTGTCTGTTTTTATTTAAAATTGAAAAGGCAAACGATTTGCTGGCAAGCAAACTAGCTGATGCTACAGCTGTTGATTGGATAAAAGTTCTTCTTGTTTTCATATTATGAATATAATGATTTTTCTGATTTTTATACTCAGAGGCAATTAATTTTATACTTTATAAAGTGTTTAGCGAACAGAGAGCAATGATCTTTCTTATCTTGTACATGATGAAAAAAACAATCGACCTCAATTGTGATATGGGAGAAGGCTACCCAACAGATTCGTTGATCATGCCTTTCATCAGTTCTGTTAATATCGCATGCGGATCTCATGCAGGAGATGAAGAAATAATAAAAAATACGATAAAGTTGGCCATGCAATTTGATGTGGCCATAGGAGCACACCCCTCTTACCCAGATCGAGAAAATTTTGGGAGAAAGTCAATAGAAATAGAGGAAGAAGCTTTAAGCAGTTCAATAATTGAACAAATTATGCTAGTTAAATCAATTGCAGAGAGCATGGGAGCGAGATTAAAACATATTAAACCCCATGGAGCATTATATAATCGGTCTGCTATAGATGAAAATGTTGCAACAATTATTGCAAAAGCCGTAAGACAAATTGATGAAAATTTGTATCTATATGGATTGCCAAATAGTGAATCTGAACAAGCGGCAAATCGAGAAGGGCTGATTTTTTGGAGAGAAGGCTTTGCAGACAGAACATATCAGTCTAATGGTAGTTTAACTCCTCGTACTGAAAAGAATGCTATGATAGAAGACATTGATCATGCATTATATCAGGTAATAGATATGATAACTCAGAATAAAGTAAAGCCAATTTCTGGAGATGCTATTCCAATTCAGATAGAAACAGTTTGTATACATGGAGATGCTGATAAGGCCTTAGAATTTGCAACACAAATACATCTTGGATTGATTAAAAATGAAATATTAATAAGCAGCATAAAATGAAAAGTAAAAAATTAAGCTTTAACTATTTTATACACTCTCCAATCATTGCTGCAGCTTTTTTAATGGCAACTTCAGCAATTGGCCCAGGATTCCTAACACAAACAGCCGTTTTTACCAATACCTTATTAGCCAGCTTTGGATTTATTATTCTCATATCCATTTTACTTGATATCGGAGCTCAGTTGAATATTTGGAAAATCTTAGGCGCAAGTGGATTGCGAGCACAAGTTCTTGCCAATAAAATTATTCCAGGGTCAGGTTATATCTTAACGTTACTAATTGTAATTGGTGGTATTGCATTCAATACTGGAAATTTGGGAGGTGCAGGACTTGGCTTAAATGTAATAACAGGATGGACTACAGAAACAGGTGCACTAATCAGTGCAATCATTGCAATAATTATTTTCATAAATAAAGAATCACTTAAGTGGATGGATATTTTTGCAAAAGCGTTAGGCATGATTATGATAGCACTAACACTCTATGTGGTATTCATATCAAAACCCCCTCTAGGAGAGGCCTTACAAAAAAGTATTCTACCAGATAAAATTGATTTTTTTGCAATCATCACCTTAGTAGGCGGAACAGTTGGCGGATATATAAGTTTTGCAGGAGCACATAGATTAATAGATGCCGGACTTACTGGAGCGGAACATACAAAAGAAGTGGGTCGGTCTGCCATCTCAGCTATTCTTATTGCCTCAACCATGCGCATACTTTTATTCCTAGCTGCGCTAGGAGTTGTATCCAAAGGGCTATCACTGGACATTGCAAATCCAGCTGCATCTGTATTTCAGCTAGCTGCAGGAAACATAGGTTATGTAATATTTGGGGTAATTATGTGGAGTGCTGCAATCACTTCAGTAGTGGGATCTGCTTATACTTCGATTTCTTTTCTAAAATCATTTCATCCCATGATTGAAAAATATGAGAAGGGATTACTAGTTGGATTTGTATTGGTTTCACTTTCGATTTTTATTTATGTTGGGAAACCAGTGAAAACATTAGTCTTTGTTGGCGCGTTAAATGGGTTTATACTCCCTCTTGCATTAGGGATAGTACTACTTTCTATACGCAATAAAAAAATAATAGGGGATTATAAACATCCCCTATGGTTAACTGTTTTTGGACTGCTAGTTATGGCAGCAACAATATTTGTTGGTCTAAAAGCAGCATTAAGTTTTTAAGAAATTACTTTTTGTTGATTAATTTTTCAACCAATACCTTAAGATCATTTATTTGTTTTTGCTGATCGGCTATTTGTTTTTGTTGTTCTTGAATAGCTTTTGTAAGCACAGGAATAATCGAAATATAATTTACGGTAAGTATTTTACTTGCATCAGCACCTTCTTGTACTAGAATTGGCATTACCTTTTGTAGCTCTTGTGCGATGAACCCATTTTCTTTAATTGAATAATCTGTTGAGCTTAGTGTCGCTTTCTTTTTATAGCTCACTGGATTTAATTTCATAATTGCTTCAACACCATTAGATAATGGTTTAATGTCAGTTTTTAAACGCTTGTCGGATGTAACATTAAAT
>CANGBH010000010.1 GCA_947451935.1 Chitinophagaceae bacterium | reverse complement strand
TCTGGAGATGTACCGTCAACTTTTCCTAATGCAGGATTTGGCATTCATCTTAGAAAATCATTGGGTTATTTGCTATCAATTAGAGGAGAATTTTATCATGGTACTGCCACTGGATTTGATTGGAAGGGCAATTACAACTACATGAAAAACCCAGCTTGGAGTCAAAATGGCTACCAAGGACATCAAAGGACATATGTTGGAAATTTGGTAGGTTTAGTACCCGCCACTGACAAGGTTTTTTACAACTACAAAACAGTTATTAATGATTTGAGTGGTCAAGTTCTGCTTAACTTTTCAAATATTCGTTTTCATAGAGCAGAGCCTAAACTTGGATTATACTCCATATTGGGTGTAGGTTTACTTTTCTATGATGCAAAAGTGGATGCGTTGAATGCAAGCGGACAGAAATACAACTTTAACTCAATTAGTGGCGGTAACTATGCAGAAAGAAGCCAAACTCGAAAAGATATTAAAGCTCTATTGGATGGCAAGTATGAAACCCCAGCTGAAACAAATGGTTTAAGTGATTCTAAACTTTTTGGAATGACTTCGCGCATTTCAACTACAGCAGGTTTTGGTGCAGCGTTTAAATTGTCTAAGAAAGTAAATGTTGCTATAGAGGATAGAATTTCTTTTGTAAAAGATGACTTACTTGACGGACAACGTTGGGCAGCCGCTCCATTAGGAGATGCTATGTTGACAGGGCATTGGGATACTTACAATTTCCTTTCAGTTGGATTGAATATCAATATTTTTTAATAAAACTTCCCAATAAACACATATTATATGAAGCTCAATAAAATATTTTCCTTGCTGTTTGTGGGTCTGTTCCTTTTGGCGGCGCAGGACACTTTTGCTCAAAAAAAGCACAAATCAGTTGAACCATTGTATTGGAAGAATCCTCTTGAATTCTCTTACGGTGAGCTTAATTCACCTAAAAGAATGAAGTTGCCTAAAGTTGTGTTGGATGACACTGATGGCGATGGCGTTACTGACCAATTTGATATGGAACCTAATACGCCAGCTGGAGCTCCAGTTGATTCACATGGAGTTAGCCAAGACACTGATGGTGATGGTGTTCCTGATTACAAAGACAAGCAACTTATTACTCCTACGGAGTGTCAACCTGTTGACGCAGATGGAATTGGAAAATGCCCAGATCCTGAATGTTGTAAAATGATTCGCTCAATACCTGCATGTACATTAAGTGATGTTCCAAGCATTAGCTTTGCAAAGGGATCTACAAAACTTAGTAAAGATGCACAAGCTTTATTAGTTTCTACTGCAGATAGATTGAAAAACAATCCTGGATGTAAGTTAATAATCACTGGCTATGCAGAGGCGTCAAAAGCAAGTCAACAGCTTAGTTGGGATCGTGTTAATACAGTAATCAATTTCCTTTTTCAAAAGCAAGGAATTAGTTCTGAGCGTTTAGTCTTTAGGTATGGCCAATCTTCTGGCGATTTAAATACCGTTGACCTAAGTGCTACGGGCGAAGCCATTGAAGGTCCAAATTCGGTGCCTGCACCCCATCCAAACCTCAGGAAAAAATAAGGTTTAATTATATTTTTCAAAAACCCTCCTATGGAGGGTTTTTTTATGACTTGTTTAACCCTCTCTCTAACCCTGAATACATACCTTAGATAATTGTATAAAAAAGCCTTATTTTTGCACCCCTTATGTTAAGATACACTCTAATTTTTCTTTCGTCTTTGGTGATATTCTCATCATGTTCTAAGTTCAGCAAAGTGTTGAAGAGCAAGGACTTTGAATATAAGTTGAAGATGGCAAACACCTATTACGAGGGCAAAAATTATAGGCAATCTCAAATTTTATACGAGGAGCTTTTCCCCGTTTTCAAAGGCACGCCTCAATTTGATGATCTTTATTACCGATATGCATATGCTCAATATTATTTAAGGGATTATATTACTGCGGAAAGTCTCTTTAAAGGATATTTAGAAGTGTTCTCTAATAATGCCCGAGCTGAGGAAGTTGAATATATGCAGGCTTTCTGCTTCTATAAGCAGTCACCTAAAGCGGAGCTGGAACAAAGCAACACGATAAAGGCTATTGGGATGCTTCAGATTTTCATAAATACACATCCTGAATCGACTCGAATAAAAGATGCTGAAGCCCTTGTAGCAAAATGCCAGGCTAAGCTTGAGAAGAAAGAGGCATTATCCGCTCAATTGTACTACAATGTTAGTCAATACAGAGCTGCTGCACTTACCTACACCACCTTGTTAAATAATTACCCTGACTCTCCCAAAGGGGATGAGTATAAATTGATGGCTGTGAGGGCATACTATAAATATGCCGCTATGAGTATTCCTGAAAAGCAAGCTGAGCGTTATCAAAAGGTTATCGTAGAAGCAGAAGATTTTCAAGATCGGTTTCCGGAAAGTAAATTGATGAAAGAAGCAGAACGTTACTTAACTTTGAGCAAGAATAATTTAAAATCACTTAATCATGAGCAGACTACGCAGACAGGTAGGAAATAATGTTCCCAATGTAGCAGAGACCAAAGATCTTAGCGCCATTAAGCAAAAGACTGGTAATCTCTACGAGTCAATCTCTATCATCGCAAAACGTGCGAGCCAAATCAATATTTCAATAAAGGAAGAACTTCATAATAAATTAGAAGAGTTCGCAAGTCATACCGACAGCCTTGAAGAAATTCATGAAAATAAAGAGCAGATTGAAATTTCAAAGGCCTATGAGAAAATGCCTAATCCTGCACTTTTGGCTACTCAAGAGTTTATGGAGGATAAAGTTTATTTCCGCAAAAATGACGAAGATTTATTCCGTTAAATAGATTTTACTTTTTTTAAAAGCGGCAGGTTCTAAACCTCCGCTTTTTTTATTTCATAAAGATTAGCTATTTCTCAAGTATCTATTTTAGCTAGGTCAATCAAATTGAGTAAATTACAATTGCTTTCAAGAAAGGATTTAGATGCTAAAAATGTAGACTTTATATGAGATTTAATAGATCGCTTCTCTTGTCACTCTTGTTTCTATTTGCTTCAGTAGTTGGGGTTCAGGTTGGATTTTCGCAAGAAGTAAATGCAAAAATCACTGTTGTTTATAATCAGATTGGAAGTACAGTTGACAAAAAGGTATTTCAGACCCTACAATCTTCACTCATCAATTTTATCAATAAGCGCAAATGGACTGGAGATGTGTTTGATATGAATGAACGTATTGAATGTAGTTTCTTATTAAATCTACAAACTATTGTTGAGCCTAACGTATATAAAGGTTCACTCACTATTCAAGCTGGAAGGCCTATTTATAATACCAATTATTTATCTCCATTGGTTAACTATATTGATAATGAAATCTCATTTCGATATGTAGAATTTCAGCCAATTGAATTTAATGAAAGTCGAATATCGGGAGCCGAGCCATTGTCGGCTAATCTTGCTGCTGTTTTTGCATATTACATTAATATTATACTCGGATTGGATTATGATTCATTCTCTCCTAGGGGAGGAGATCCTTACTTTCAAAAGGCAAATACCATTGTGAGTGGTGCTCCTGATGGTCGTTCCATCTCTGGATGGAAGCCATTTGACGGACAACGAAATAGGTATTGGCTTTCTGAGAATTTACAAAATAGTCGTTATGCACTAGCCCATGATGCTATTTACACCTATTACCGCCAGGGTATGGACAAAATGATTGAAAATGAAAGTCAGGCGCGTGAGCAAATTTTAAACTCGTTTTCAATGCTGAACACATTGAATTCTGAAACACCTAATCTCATGATAACTCCATTTTTCTTTCAAGGGAAGACGGATGAGATTATCAAACTTTTTAAAAAAGGGAATTCTCAAGAAAAAGCAAGAGCGCAAGAGCTTTGTACAAAGCTAGATATCTCAAATGCATCAAAGTATAAACAAGAATTGAAATGAGAGGTGCACTATTTTCAATTTTCGTGGTCTTGATATTGTATTCTTGTTCACTTGGAGATCAAAGTATTCCTAGGGATGTAATAAAAATAAATCCAATGGCTGATATCTTATTGGATATAGCCGTTGCTGAATCCTATGCAGAGTCATATATCTTAAAGGACTCCTCATTGAATTCGGATTCTGTATATAAAAGTGAGATCAGCAAAGTGTTGCAGTTGCATAATACAGATGCTGCTATTTTCTCAAAAAGCTATTCGTTCTATACCCAAAATCCATCCCTTTTTAAGATCGTAATTGATTCTACCCATGATAGATCTGTGAGGAAAAAGGAGAGAGTTTATTCAAACACCAAATCGCATTTCAAGTAAAATATTACGTATGTTTTTTACCAAGGATGACCTTAAGCTTGCATATGGCGTAGACCTCGATATCGCAGAGGCCTATGTAAACAGAGCTGTTCCAAGGGAAAATTTGTATTGGAAAAATCGTTCAATTTATGTCCCTCCTGCTCCAGGGTATTTTTTTATGCCAATCTATACAGATATTCTTCTGCGTTGTGGCGCAGAAAAGGAATTCATAATTAGTGAAGTTTTTTTAACGTTAAATGAATCTATCCTTCATTCTGCGGCATTACTAGAACACAATGAAATCGATTGGGCTACTCATGTTTCTCAGACTATAGAGTATGCTAGGCCATCGTTAACTAGACCAATCTTGTTTTCTGACATTACCGAATACCTTTCGCAGCCCGTATTGAGAAAGCAGGGCAACTCATTATTAGGTACGCGTTTTCCTTCTTTAAATAGAGCCGATAGTTATTTGCTTTCGATTACGAGTATTCCGTCTGAAAATTTTGATGAGGCTAAAGCTATTCGAGCATGGTATGCATTAATGACGTACTTCCTTATTCAAGATGATTTAGCCGATATAAAGGATGACTTAAAGAAAAACGAGGAAAATGTCCTCATTGATGTAGGCCTAGATGATGCTGGACTTCAAGTGGTTACAGAAATGATTAACCAAAGTCATGATACATTGCTTTCTATAAATCCTATCTTATCTAATCGGATTGATTATAAACGAAAAATGATGGACCTAAAAGAAATTATTCGGTCCATCATCTCCTAATCTTACTGGGTTAAACTCGTTCTCTTAAAAAGGTAAGTCCTCCGCCGTGCTTCCTGAAATGGCTCCTAAGTTCTCTGAACTAACATTGCCTTCATTGCCACCGTCTTCATTTCGACTAGAGCCTCCTAAGAGTTGTACACTTAGAATACGAAGAGTAAGTGACGTTCCTGTAGTGCCATCATTTTTTGTATATGATCGCATGTCTGGAGTTCCTTCTGCATAGACTAACTGCCCTTTTTTCAAATAAGGTGCAATAGCGGTGCGCTCAGTCCAATAAGCACACTCAACCCAAATTGTTTTTTCTTTTTGAACACCTGAAGCATCTTTGTATTTCTCCGAATGGGCCACACTGAAGTTGATTACATTTTTCCCGTTCACAACATTCGTTACACAATCTTTGCCTAGATGTCCAATTACTTGAAGTTTCAACATATAATTTATTTTTAATGGTGCAATTTCCATCAAAGTAAAGCTAAACCAAAGATGAAAAGGCATTCTGTATAGGAGAGTTTTCCACGTATTTGTCAGTAAAATCCTCTTGTTGGATCAATTTATAGGGATAAGTAAAAATCAGGGATTTCAGTATATTTTTGTGCCATGATAATAAATGTAGATCAAGCAAAACTCTTTGAGATTGTTGAACAGGTATTTCTTGGCATGGATTGTTCAACTGATCATGCTCGTATTGCCGCCCATTCATTGGTTTCTGCGGATTTAAGGGGTATTGATTCCCATGGGGTAGCTAGGTTGTCTGGTTATGTTCGACTTTGGGAGGCAAAGCGAATTAATGCAAGGCCAACTATTCGTGTAGTGCATGAAACTCCTTCTACGGCCGTAGTAGACGGTGATAGCGGACTTGGACTAGTGGTTGCACCATTTGCAATGGAAGTTGCTATACAGAAGGCTAAGCAAGTTGGGACTGGTTGGGTAAGTGTACGGAATAGTAATCATTTTGGTATTGCAGCAAGCCATGCAATGATGGCATTGAAAAAGGATATGATTGGCATAGTGATGACTAATGCAAGCGCGTTAGTTGCACCTACTCATTCAAAAGAAAGGATGCTTGGAACTAATCCAATTTGTGTTGCCATACCAGCGGGTAATGAGTCTCCATTTGTGGCAGATATGGCGACAACCACTGCTGCAAATGGTAAGCTTGAGATATTGCAACGTAAAGGTACTCCAGCTCCATCGGGTTGGATTCAGGATAGTCATGGCGATTCAACCTTGGATGCACATGCCTTAAAAAATGGCGGTGCATTATTGCCCCTTGGAGGTGATCGAGAGCATGGTAGTCATAAAGGGTATGCCTTAGGCTCTATTGTCGATATTTTTTCCGGTGTTCTCAGTGGTGCGAATTTCGGACCATGGGTACCTCCATTCCCGTCTTATGTACCAATGCCTGAAAATCAGCCAGGTCTTGGATTGGGTCATTTTCTTGGTGCCATGCGCATTGATGCATTTAGGAGTGCAGAGGAATTTAAACGTGATATGGATTTGTGGATTCGACGATTTAAGTCTGCTGAACCAATTGCAGAAGATCAGCCTGTTATCATTCCAGGTGAGCCTGAAACGGAAATACATGCATTTAGAATGCAAAATGGGATTCCATTATTAGAAGTTGTTTGGAATGATATTATGCAAACAGCTGAAAAATTCAAGATCAAACTTTAACTTTACACCTCGTAAAAATATTGGCGTATGAAAATTATGAAATTTGGGGGGACTTCAGTTGGGAAGCCTGAGAGAATGCATCAAGTAAAAGATTTGATCACAAAAGATGGTGAAGAAAAAATCGTTGTGTTGAGTGCGTTAAGTGGCACAACAAATGCATTGGTTGGTATTGGTGATGCAATGGCTACCGGAAATAAATTAAAAGCTAAAGAATTGATAGATCAACTATCTCTGCATTATGATCATTTTATCACCGATTTATTGGTTAAAACGGAAATGCAAGAGAAAGCTAAGAAAGTGATTCACGAGCATTTTGATTTTTTAAATATCATACTAAAGATATCATTCAATGATGCGCTCAACAAGGATATCCTTGCACAGGGGGAACTGATGAGTACAAAATTATTTTGTTTATATCTTGAAGAGATTGGAGTTAATCATGTATTTCTTCCAGCATTAGATTTTATGGCCATTGATTCAAACGATGAGCCTCAGGTACTCGCTATTAGGGAAAAGTTAAATAAAACATTGGATGCTCATCGTGGCACAACATTGTTTATCACTCAAGGATACATTTGTAGAAATGCGAAAGGTGAGGTTGATAACTTAAAGCGTGGAGGGAGTGATTACTCTGCATCCTTAATTGCCGCAGCTGCCAATGCTAGTGTATGTGAAATATGGACCGATATTGATGGGATGCATAATAATGATCCGCGTATAGTAAAATCGACACGTGCTATAGAACAGTTAAGTTTCGATGAGGCTGCAGAGCTTGCTTATTTCGGCGCAAAAATTTTACACCCTGCTTCGATATGGCCTGCACAACAATTCAATATTCCAGTTAAGCTTTTGAATACAATGGAGCCTGATGCAAAAGGGACTCTTATTGTAAAGGAGGCTGACTCGATGGGCGTAAAAGCTGTTGCTGCCAAAGATGGTATTGTGATGATTAAGATAAAGAGTAGCAGGATGTTGCTAGCTTATGGATTTTTGAGAAAGATCTTTGAGGTGTTTGAGAAATACAAAACATCCATTGATATGATTACAACATCTGAAGTAGCCGTATCGGTTACCATTGATAGTGTACTTCATCTTGATGAGATTTCAAAAGAACTTGCTCCACTTGGTGAACTTGAAATCATTCGTGATCAAACAATCGTCTCTGTAGTAGGCAATAAGTTAACTCAACAGGATGGCTTACTTACCAAATTATTTGATTCGTTGACTTCTATTCATATCAATATGGTAAGTTATGGGGGTAGTGCACATAACGTGTCAATTCTTGTTTCTACAGAGCATAGAAACAAAACCCTTCAGTTGCTGAATAAAGGAATTTTCGGACTAGATTAAGCCTGGCAATATGATCAAATAATTAGCATGGCATCGCCATAGCTAAAGAATCTGTATTTGTCTTTAATCGCCTTTTTGTAAGCTTCCATAGTCAACTCATATCCCGCGAATGCGCAGGCCATTATTAACAAACTTGTTTTCGGTAAATGAAAGTTTGTTATTAATGAATCGCATATAGAGAATTCATGAGGAGGATGTATGAAAATATTTGTCCAACCTTCGGAAGGTTTTAGCATTTTGTCTGCTGTAAATGTGCTCTCTAATGCACGCATGGTTGTTGTTCCAACCGAGCAGATTCTATGACCTTCAGATTTTGCTTTGTTTACAATTCTACAAGCATTTTCATCCACTTTGTAATACTCCGCTTCCATTTTGTGTTTGCTTAGGTCTTCTACTTCTATCGTTCTAAAAGTACCTAGTCCAGTATGCAATGTTGTTTCAGCAAAACGGATACCTTGTATTTCAAGTCTTTTGATTAATTCTACAGAGAAATGAAGTCCAGCTGTAGGGGCTGCAACAGCACCTTCATGCTTTGCGAATACAGTTTGATAGCGTTCTTTATCAAGTTCATCTGGCTTACGCTTGATGTATTTTGGCAATGGAGTTTCTCCAAGTGTATGAAGGATGGCTTTGAATTCTTCATCAGAACCTTCAAATAGAAAACGGATTGTTCTACCACGAGATGTAGTATTATCAATTACTTCTGCAATTAGCTCGTCTGCTTCTCCAAAATATAATTTGTTTCCTACGCGAATCTTTCTTGCGGGATCAACGATTACATCCCAAAGTCTATTCTGTTTGTTTAGTTCTCTCAGTAAGAAAACTTCAATTTTCGCTCCTGTTTTTTCTTTTCTACCATACATTCTTGCAGGGAACACTTTTGTATTGTTCACTACAAACACATCCTTCTCTTCGAAATAGTCTAATACATCACGAAAAGTTTTGTTCTCGATGAGTCCAGTATCTTTATGCACGACCATTAGTCTAGCATCTTCTCTACGTTTTGTTGGAGTTTGTGCAATGAGATTGAGCGGAAAGTCAAATCTAAATTGGGATAATTTCATGTTTTCTATTTTGTTGCCTGAAAACAAATCCCGTTGCTCTATTAAAGAGGGTCCACGTACCAAATCTGATCTTACGGTACCAGATTTGTTTTTGGCATTTTGAAGGAGCAAAATTAATGAAAAAATACCGTTTTAAAGGTAGTTCTGGATATTGTTATCCACCTTTTTAAGTGAATTTTCCTTTTTAAGACTTTTTTAATTTGAGCAGAAGTTTGGATTTAGGTTGAACTCAGCCTTACTTGTGAAGTCTTTAATTAGCTATTATCTTGCAGGTATGATCCTTATGCATTTTTCGAAGCCGAACTTCAAAACCCGAACCTTTGAGGGTAAGCCCCAGCTATTCGACCCCGTCCGAAATAAATGGGTGATTTTTCAATCAGAAGAGTGGGTTCGTCAAAATGTTATTCAGTGGCTAATGGAAGAAAAAGGCGTTCCTGTTTCATACATTTCGATAGAAAAAACAATTCAAGTGGGGGAGCTAGCTAAACGATTTGATATTTTAGTGTATGATCGTTCTCATCAACCTTGGATGATGATTGAATGCAAGGCACAAGAAATTCCACTTGATGAGTCTGTATTAATGCAAGTGCTTCGATATAATTTAGCCATTCCTGTGCCGTATGTTGTGATTACGAATGGCAATGTTTGTTTTGCTGCAGAAAAATCACAAGGAACTGAAAAATGGTTATCAGAACTGCCGGCATTCCCCCTAATATAAGTCCTACTTCAGGCTAAGGAAATATTCCAAGCTCTTCATAGCTCGTTCCTACTTTATTAATAGCTACCACGAATGCGGCCGTCCTCATGTCTTTTATCTCTGGATTAGCTTTCCAACATTCTAGTATTTCGTTGGTTGCTTTGATCATCGTGTCTTCTAAGCCACTTCTTACTAAATCAATTTCATCAGGTCCGTGAATCAACAAATTTCGTTGATTATCTGGGATTTTATTTCCAGTCATGGATTCGATCTGAGCAAGAATGTTAGTGCTTTGGTTTTCCATAAACCTTTTTTCAAGCCGTCCATATCGCACATGGCTTAGGTTTTTCAGCCATTCAAAATACGATACGGTTACTCCACCAGCGTTAAGGTACATGTCTGGTATTATGAGTACGCCTTTTTGATTTAGGATCTCATCAGCTTCAGGAGTAAGGGGTCCGTTTGCTGCTTCGCCAATAATCTTGGCTTTTATTTTATTGGCATTTGTTGCATTGATTACATTCTCTAATGCAGCAGGAATTAATATATCGCATGATGCTTCTAATGCGTCTGTATTTTTTTCAAAATTTTTCGCACCTGGAAAGTTTAGTATTGACCCCGTTTGTTTTCTATGGGCAACAACTGCTTCAATATCTAATCCTTTTTCATTGTAGATAGAACCTTCATATTCTGCAATCCCAACAATAATGGCTCCACCTTCTTGAAAAAATTTAGCCGTATGGTAACCCACATTTCCAAGTCCTTGCACTATTACTTTTTTATTCTCGATACCTGTGGGTAGTCCAATTTTTTGCATCACCTCTTCATTGTTGCATACTTCACGGATGCCGAAGAAAACACCAAGACCCGTTGCTTCTTTTCTTCCCTTTACACCGCCTTGGCTCACGGGTTTACCTGTAACACAGCCTAGTGCATCAACCTCACCCGGATGCATGGCCATATAGGTGTCTAGGATCCATGACATTTCTCTTTCTCCTGTTCCATAATCTGGAGCAGGAACGTCTTCGCCCGGACCAATAAATCGTTTTTTGATAAGCTCGCTGGTGTATCGTCTAGTGATTCGTTCTAAATCGCGCTCGCTGTATTTTTTGGGATTGATAGATATGCCTCCTTTGGCACCACCAAATGGAACATTTACGATAGCACATTTATAGGTCATGAGTGCAGCAAGTGCCATGACTTCGTCGAGATTAACCATCTCGCTGAATCGTATACCCCCTTTGCAAGGCAACTTATGGTGAGAGTGTTGAACGCGGTAAGCCTTGATTACTTCAACTTGGTCTCCAATCTTAACGGGGAAGTGTATTCTTAGAACACTATTGCATTGTTTTATCTGTTCTAAAATGCCTTGATCAAACTTGGTGTATTTAGCTGCTTTATCAAATGATTGACAAACAGCATCAAAAAAACTGTACTCGGTATTCATGGGTGGTGGTGTTGGGTTAGTAGTGTTGATAGTTGACTATTATTCTTGTTTACTTTCTTTTTCCAATTGGGAAACTTTTTTATCAATCCGGATTACATAAGCGATTAACCCAAGCAAAATGGTTAAAAGTACTGCCACGACGACAAATATTTTTCCATTGCTTCTCATTTGATCAGCCATTGTTGTAGATGTTTGAGCTGTTTGTTGAGCCTTGCTTGTGAGTATTCCCATTGATAAAAGGATGGAGAGAATTTTACTTTTCATTTGATAATATTTTTTTTTCTTGAATCAATTCAATTCTAATTTTCAATGTAGTTATCCATGCACCTAGTAAAGTCCAACCCAACACAGCAGGGTAGAATACCATTCTCATTCGGGCATCAATGTCATTGAAGTTTAAAGCCGGATTTCCTTCTTGTCCAGGATGAAGGCTTGGTAAAAGTCTTGGAATTATCCAGATTGATGGAAACAGCATGGTATATGCGAAAACGTTATAGACTGCGCTAACTCTAGCACGTTGATCCATGTCTTTTATAGAGTTCCTTAAAATAAAATAAGCGCCATAAATTAGCAATGCCATTGCAGCTCCAATTAATTTGGGTTCTCTCATGATGGATCCGAATGATGCGTAAGCTGGGTTATTGGGATCGGCCCAGGTAAAGCTTGCCCAAATTGCCCCAGTAGAATATCCGAGTAATCCCATATAAGTTCCTACAGCGGCATACGATTTAGCTTTGATATCATGGCGTAAATCAGATTTATTGAGGTACTTAATGCTATGAATGATGGATATGGTAAACAGTATCATCATGGCAAACCACATGCACACATGGAAATATAGATTTCGAATTGTTTCGCCTAGCTGTGATAATGCAGGAACAGGCAAAAGAAAACCTCCTACAACGGCATAACAGAGTAATATAATTGATGCAATTTTCCACCAGGCAATCCTCATAATTCGGTTGTTTTTAATAATGTGTTGATGAAACTATTTTGGTGATCCTGAGTGAGTTCACAGTATGCTCACAAAATTAGGCCCTTCTATTAATCTTTCCATAAAAAGGGGTATAAAATAACAGCCAATAAAATAACAGATAGGTCTAAGGCTAGTAATAGAAAAATGACTTGTAAGGGGGCTCCATCTCTAAATATTTCCGAAAAGGCAGTTTTTGATAATCTAACCAATAACATTAATTGGGGAATGATGATTGGGAATCCAAGAATTGCCATTAAGGAGGCTTGTTGCATTGCTTTAGAGGCGATAGCTGCCAACATCGTAAATACTAGACTTAATCCTATTGAACCAAGAAGGCTAATTCCTACAAAAGCGAAGAATGAAGTTGTAGGGTCCCCTAAAAAGGCTGTATATAAAATTAAGTTGATGACATTCATGATACCCATCAACAAAACATTATACACAATTTTCGAAAGTATAAAAGCGGATGGTGTGGTAATAGAAAAATGATAGAGCATTCTACCTTTTGCTTCTTGTAAGAAACTTTTTGCAACAGCATTTATACAGATAAAAAGTTGTGTTATCCAAAATAGGGCATTCCATGTTTCTGCCTCTGCATCTCCTAGGGTTAAGTACAATACGAAAATAGTTGAGGCAATGTATAGCATCATTCCATAAAGCGCATGCTTTTGTCTTAATTCGAGTAGAATTTCCTTTTTGAGTAATGCAGAAAATTGCTTGTATGGGTGCAAGATAAATGTTGGTTTTAAAGTTGAAAACAGTTTCTGCAACGTGCTTCGTAATGTTGTTTTTCGCCTAACACTAATTGTTCGTGTTGATTGGTGATTCGATATGAATATCCGGCTAAGCCTCCGCATTTCATGCATACCGCATGTAATTTTGTGATAAAATTTGCAGTCGCTAATAATCCCGGCATTGGGCCATATGGGTTACCTAAATAATCCATATCGAGTCCTGCTATGATTACCCGCTTTCCCATTTTAGCCAGTTGGGCAGCAACTTCAATGAGTTGCTCATCAAAAAATTGTGCCTCATCTATACCTACTACATCTGCAGTTTCTATTTTTGAGAGGATTTCAAGAGAGGATTCAACGGGTATCGCATTTGTTTTTTTTGCGTCGTGCGAAACCAACTGATGCTCATGGTATCGTGTATCTACAGAAGGCTTAAAAATAGCTACTTGCATATTTGCTATTTTAGACCTGTTTAGTCTTCTAATCAGTTCTTCCGTTTTCCCGGAAAACATGGAACCGCAAATAACTTCTACCCAGCCGCTCTGTTGATTCTGGAATCCTTGTTCTATAAACATTGGTTAAATTCTTTATCTCTAGCTATCTTAGAGTTAATTAAGTACCTAAAAATACCACAAAGCGATGGAAAGACTGAAAGATTTAGCAGAAAAGTTGAGGCTTCAAGTTCATTCAGGGGCATTAAAGCAAGAAATGCTTGAGACGGTGTTGGATATTCTTAGGAAATTAATGACTCATCCAGATAAGCAAGAATCTAAAGTATTAGTGGCGGCTGCCTCTATTCAAAAGCCATCACCTGCTGAAGACTTAAATAAGGAAATAAACATGTTGTTGTCATTGAACGAAAAATTAAATGTCGGAACGACCGATGTATTGGAAAAACAACGTGTTGGTCCAATCGAATCAATTAAACAGAATCTTGGGTTAAATGAGCGTTTCGTATTTGCTCATGTTTTTTTCAATGGAAAAATTGAAGAGTTCGAATCTCTAGTGGACAAGCTTGACTTGTTAGAAAATTATGATGAAGCGATTAAGTTATTGGAGATTCATGTGACAGAAACGGTAAGGCAGTATAATCCAGATACGACTGATCAGTTTGTTGAATTAATGAGAAGGCGATTTGCTTCCAAGTAGTGCATGATTTTTTCAGTTGCCCCTTTGTTGTCTTCTGTGTATTTTTTTGCCTGATAGTTTTTCTTTTCTAGTTCAGATTTTTCAGACAAAATTGATTTAACTACAGCTACTAATAATTCAGGGTTGTCGAAGGAATAGGCAGCACCAATTTTTATTAACTCCTCCGCTTCATTTGAAAAGTCGTAGTATTTGCCAAATAAAACTATTTTTCCATAAACTGAGGCTTCAAGAATATTATGAATACCGGTTTTTTTAAATCCTCCTCCAACATAGCAGAGTGTGCCATATCGGTAAAGTTTTGATAGTAGGCCTATTGAATCTATTATTAACACATTCGTTTTTGAAGAGATGCCTTCCAGTTCAATGGTTGAAAGCAATTGATTATTTGGAAATTGCTTTTGTAAACGCTCGATTTTATTAGGACTTACTTCATGAGGTGCAATAATGAATTTTAGTTCAGGGATATTTTTTTGAAGATGTTCAAGCATTTCCTCGTCTTTTTCCCATGTGCTTCCAGCAACAAGTATTTGGTTGTTGCTGCAAAATTGTTCTATTGCCGGATGCCTGAATGAGTTGTTGGCAATATCAATTACCCTATCAAATCGGGTGTCGCCTGTTATTGAAATTGGCGCACGTACACCATATTCTTTGAGCAATTCTAGCGAAGCTTGATCTTGAACAAAAATGTGGGTATAGTATTCTAGCATGTTTCTCAAGAAGCCTCCAAAAAATCCGAATAGGGAAAGGTTTCTTGTGAATTTTGCTGAGATTAACAGTGTGGGAATGTTTCGGCTTTTAAGTGTACTTAGGTAAAAATACCACGAGTCGTATTTCACAAAAATGACAAGCTTGGGCTTTATGGTATCAATTAGAAATTTGGCATTGCTTTTCCCGTCTAGAGGGAGATAAAAAATCATATCTGCTTGGGCATAATTTTTTTTAGCCTCATAACCAGAAGGTGAGAAAAAAGTAAGTAAAATCCGGGGGCTCGGATAGGTCAATTTAATGCGTTCGATTAATTCTCTTCCTTGTTCAAACTCTCCAAGCGACGCGCAATGCATCCAAATGATTGGTCCGTTTTTAGATAAACAAGCGCTGCTGATGTTCGTTTTAAAATCTTTCCTTCCTTCTACCCAAAGCCGTGCTTTTTCGTTCCATAAGGAAGCCAATCTAATTAGGAATGTATAGAGTGCTAGGAATAGATTATAAAGAATCGTCATGCGAGATGCATTTTCGTAGCAAAGCTACGACGTTATGCAGTCTACCGCCTATTTTTTCTTACCTTCGTGTTCCTAATTAAAGCGTATGGTGCCTATCCAAATGGTGGATTTAAAAAGACAGTATCTCGGTATAAAATCTGAGGTTGACGCGGCTGTGTTGTCTGTCATGGAGAATACGGCATTTATCAATGGACCTGCAGTACAGGATTTTTCTAAAAATCTGTCTACTTTTCTCGGAATCGAGCATGTTATTCCTTGTGCCAATGGTACCGATGCGCTTCAAATTGCTATGATGGCTCTGGGTTTGCAACCAGGAGATGAAATTATTACACCCTCTTTTACGTATATCGCTACTACCGAAGTGATGGCGCTCTTGAGACTTAAGCCTGTCTTTGTAGATGTTGATCCCGAGACATTCTGCATAGATCCAACCACTATTCGAAAAGCAATTACGGCTAAGACCAAGGCCATTGTGCCGGTGCATCTTTATGGTCAATCTGCCGCAATGGAAGAAATTATGGCTATAGCCCAAGAATTTAACCTTTATGTTATTGAAGATAATGCACAAGCTATTGGTGCGTCTATTCAATTCAGCGATGGGAAGACTTATATGACGGGGACAATTGGGGATATTGGATGCACATCATTCTTTCCCTCTAAGAATCTAGGCGCATTTGGGGATGGTGGAGCAATATTTACAAAGAATCAGGCCTTAGCAGATACAATAAAGATGATTGCCAATCATGGACAAAGTAAGCGTTATTACCATGACCTTGTTGGGTGCAATTCAAGGTTGGATAGTATGCAAGCTGCTATATTGAATATTAAACTAAAACATCTTGATTCGTATAATCAAGCTAGACGAAATGTAGCGGAGCGATATAATGAAGCGTTTGCTAACCATCCAAAGATTACCACACCGATTATTGCTCAAAACAATACTCATGTATTCCATCAATATACCTTGAAGTTGGATGGGGTGGATAGAGATGGATTGGTTAATTATTTAAGCAGCCAGCAGATACCTGCTATGATATATTATCCGGTGCCTGCTCATAAGCAATTGATGTTTTCATTTTTAGAACTCCCTGAAGTTGATTTGCCGATTACTGATTGGCTTACGGAGAGGGTAGTCTCTTTGCCCATACATACTGAGATGGATGATGAGCAAATTGATTACATCACAACACATGTATTATATTTTATCAATAAATAAAGTTAACTATGAAAATTGCTGTCATCGGTACTGGTTATGTTGGGCTTGTAACAGGAACATGTTTTGCCGAAACTGGTAATGAGGTTATCTGCGTTGATATCGATCAAAAAAAAGTTGATCGTCTAAAATCCGGAGAGATTACTATTTATGAACCGGGATTAGAAAAGTTGTTTTTGCGTAATCTAAAAGAGGGTCGATTAAATTTTACATCAAATTTGTTAGAAGGTATTCAAGGGGCTAAAATATTATTCCTTGCCTTGCCTACTCCTCCAGGTGAAGATGGTTCAGCAGACCTTAGTTATGTGCTGGGTGTTGCTTCTGAGTTAGGTAAAATCATCAAAGATTATGTAGTGGTGGTTGACAAGAGTACTGTGCCAGTTGGTACTGCCGAAAAAGTACATCAAGCTATTGCAAAAAATATTGGCTGTGATTTTGATGTAGTATCCAATCCAGAATTTCTTCGCGAAGGAGTTGCCGTGGAAGACTTCATGAAACCAGATCGTGTAGTTATTGGAACGGCTTCAGAGAGAGCAAAAAAATTAATGAATGAATTATATGCGCCATTTGTGCGATCTGGAAATCCGTTAATCTTTATGGATATCCGATCTGCTGAACTTACAAAATATGCAGCTAACTCATTCTTGGCTACTAAGATTTCGTTTATGAATGAAGTTGCACAATTATGTGAACGACTTGGGGCTGATGTTGATATGGTAAGGCTTGGTATAGGAAGTGATGCTCGTATCGGAAAACGATTTCTCTTCCCCGGAATTGGATATGGAGGAAGTTGTTTCCCAAAAGATGTACAAGCTCTAGTAAAGAGTTCTAATGAAGTCAATTATGATTTCAAGATACTTAGTGCCGTAATGGAAGTGAATGAAAAACAAAAATTGCATTTATTACCTAAGATTGAATCGTATTTCAATAATGCACTAAAGGGAAAACGATTTGCTATCTGGGGGTTAGCCTTTAAGCCTAATACTGATGATATTCGTGAGGCGCCTGCCTTGTATATGATTGATGCATTACTAGCTCAAGGTGCCACAGTGACTGTATTTGATCCTGAAGCAATGTCCAATGTTAAAAGGTTGATGGGGGATAAAATATCATTTGCCGAAAATCAATATGATGCCCTTGCGGACGCTGATGCATTGATTATTGCGACAGAATGGAATGAATTCAGGACGCCTGATTTTATTAAGATTGTCAATAAAATGAAACATAAAGTCATCTTTGATGGTAGAAATCTTTTTGATGTGGCCTCTATAAAGTCGCTAGGATTTCATTATGAGAGTATCGGTAGGGCTTCAAATAATTAATTTAAAAACATCATGGCTAATAAACGAATTCTAATAACAGGAGCTGCTGGTTTTCTTGGATCTCATTTATGTGATCGTTTCATCAAAGAGGGATTTGATGTTGTTGGTATGGATAATCTCATTACAGGGGATTTAAAAAACATTGAACATCTTTTCAAGTTGAAGGAATTTGAATTTTACCATTGTGATGTCACAAAGTTTGTTCATGTTCCTGGTCAATTGGATTACATACTTCATTTCGCATCGCCTGCAAGTCCGATCGATTATTTAAAAATTCCAATTCAGACACTTAAGGTTGGTGCTCTTGGTACACATAATTGTCTTGGCCTTGCCAAGGCAAAAGGCGCTAGAATGCTTGTCGCTTCTACTTCAGAAGTATATGGTGACCCAATGGTGCATCCTCAGACGGAAGAATACTGGGGTAATGTTAACCCCGTTGGACCAAGAGGGGTTTACGATGAGGCGAAGCGTTTCATGGAATCGATAACTATGGCTTATCATACATACCATCAAGTAGAGACCAGAATTATCCGCATTTTTAATACCTATGGTCCTCGTATGCGATTAAATGATGGTCGTGCACTTCCTGCATTTATTGGTCAAGTGTTACGAGGGGAAGATTTAACCGTGTTTGGAGATGGCTCTCAAACACGTTCATTTTGTTATGTGGATGATCTTGTAGAAGGAATTTTTAGACTTTTGCATAGTGATTATGCATATCCAGTGAACATAGGAAATCCTGTTGAAATTTCCTTGAAAGATTTTGCCGAAGAAATTATAAAACTCACAGGGTCAACTGCTAAAATTATATATAAACCATTGCCTGTTGATGATCCTAAACAACGTAAGCCGGATATAACAAAAGCTAAAGAATTGTTAGGATGGGAACCGAAGGTGGGCAGGGCTGAAGGATTGAAGATTACCTATGACTATTTTAAAAATCTTTCTCCTGAAGAATACACTAAGCAACCCAAGGAGTTTAATACTAAAGGCTGAAATGGAATTTTTTGAATCACATCACGACGTAGTATTTGTCTCTGTTCCTCATGATGCATACCTGTCGCTTGATGAAGCATATTATTGTTCTATTTCAAAGCCAACGGCATGTATTGTTGATTTAAAGGGAATCATGCGAAATAAAATAACACAAAGAATGTATTGGACGTTATAATTTTATACGATGAAAAAAATACTTATTACAGGTGGTGCAGGGTTTATCGGTTCACATTTGGTGAGACTTTTCGTACATAAATATCCTGACTATTTTATCACGAATCTAGATGCTTTGACCTATGCTGGTAATCTTGAAAACCTTACTGACATAGAGAATAGTCCAAACTATACTTTTGTAAAAGGAGATATAACTGACGAGTCTTTCGTTGAGGCGCTATTTGAAGAAAAAAAATTCGATGCAGTAATCCATTTGGCTGCAGAGAGTCATGTTGATCGATCTATTTTAGACCCTATGTCATTTGTAAAGACTAATGTATTAGGTACAGGAGTATTGCTTAATGCAGCAAAGAAAAACTGGACAGACCTTACTAATAAACTTTTTTATCATGTATCTACTGATGAGGTATATGGATCATTAGGCGAGGTTGGGTTTTTTACAGAAACAACACCCTATGATCCTCGTTCACCCTACTCAGCGTCGAAAGCAGCTTCTGATCATTTGGTGAGGGCTTATCATCATACTTATAATCTTCCCGTTGTTGTTTCCAATTGTTCAAATAATTATGGCTCTCATCAATTTCCGGAGAAGCTTCTTCCATTGATGATTAATAACATAGTGCATTCAAAACCATTGCCAGTTTATGGTAAAGGGGAGAATGTACGTGATTGGCTTTGGGTAGAAGATCATGCAAGAGCTATCGATGTTATATTTCACAAGGGTATAACTGGAGAAACATACAATATCGGTGGATTTAACGAATGGAAAAATATTGACATTGTGCATTTGCTTTGTCGAATTATGGACAAAAAACTAAATCGTGCTGAAGGGGAAAGTGAAAAGCTTATTACCTATGTAAAGGATCGTGCTGGCCATGATAAGCGTTATGCCATTGATGCTACTAAGTTGGAGAATGAATTAGGTTGGAGCCCTTCACTTCAATTTGAAGAAGGGCTTGATAAAACAATAGATTGGTATCTTGCCAATGAAACATGGATATCTAGAATCACATCTGGTTCTTACAAGCAATATTATGATCAACAATACACAAAAAGATAATTATGCAATTTGACTCAACTGCATTTGAAGGACTTAAAGTCGTTACACCAAGAGTGTTTGGTGATGCTAGAGGTTATTTTTTTGAAAGCTATAATGATCAAGCATTTAAACAAGCTGGATTGCATTTTGATTGGGTTCAGGATAATCAGTCTCATTCATCTTATGGAGTTATTCGTGGATTACATTTTCAAAAAAATCCATCTGCACAAACTAAGCTTGTCCGTGTTTTACAAGGAGAGATTTTGGATGTAGTGGTAGACCTGCGAAAGGATCAAGTAACTTATGGGAAGGTCTTTTCAATTGTCCTTTCTGCAGAGAATAAACAGCAATTGTTAGTGCCCAGAGGATTTGCCCATGGATTTTCGGTATTAAGTGAAACGGCAGATGTGATGTATAAATGCGATGGCTTATATGATAAGCAGAGTGAAGGTGGTATTTGTTTTAATGATCCTGCACTTGCAATAGATTGGAAAATCCAAATGGATAAAGCAAATGTTTCTGAGAAAGATGTTATCCTGCCTGGGTTTGCCGATTGCGATTCTAATTTTTAATTTACTTTTTAATGGCAAAAATTCTTGTAACGGGAGCTAACGGACAACTGGGAAAAGAATTTCGAGACATAGCAGCAGGTTTTCCTGATCATGAATTTCTTTTTTTGTCGAGAGAGGATTTGCCAATACATCATTTTGAGTTGGTAAGAAATGTGTTTAATTCTTTTCAGCCTGATTTCTGTATCAATTGCGCTGCATATACTGCAGTGGACAAGGCTGAGCAAGAAAAGGACTTAGCCTACTTAGTGAATGCTGAATCTGTTGGTGTGATTGCAGCTGTATGCAAAAGCCATGGAACCCAATTTGTGCATATATCAACTGATTATGTTTTTGATGGCACTGCTGCAGTGCCGTATAAGGAGACCGATGATACAAATCCACAATCAGTTTATGGGGCGTCGAAACGGGAAGGAGAGATTGAGGCAATAAACCAATGTCCAAATGCGATTATCATTCGCACATCTTGGGTATATTCTGTGCATGGAAAGAATTTTGTGAAGACTATGATGCGCTTAATGGCAGAAAAAGATCAATTATCAGTTGTTGCGGATCAACAGGGAACACCAACCTGGGCAGCTGACATTGCATCAGCTGTTATGCAGATTATTGGTTCACCAAAATGGGTTCCTGGAATTTATCATTTTTCAAACCATGGTGAGACTACTTGGTTTGAATTTGCACGTGAAATAAAAAAGTTAATTGATAGTGCTTGTAAAGTGAATCCTATTCCTACTCATGAATACCCTACGCCAGCCAAAAGGCCTTTATATAGCGTATTGGACAAGCAAAAGATTGTCTCTACTTTTGGAATTGAATTGATCGATTGGGAAAAAAGCCTACGTAATTGTATAGAAAAATTAACGAGTGAAGTTTAAGCATTAAAACCTCTTGGTTTTATATTAGCATTTTTCTTTAGCGCTTCTTCAGAATGCTCTATCGAGCTAACCATAGAGGCAAGTTGGCTTTCAAGTTGTATGTTTTTGGCCCTTACTTCTTCCATGGTTGATTCGATTTGCTTAAACTCGTCAAGCGCATTCATTAAAATTTCTTTTTCTTTCGTTAGAAAATCAATATCTGATTGAAGCTTCAGCTTTTCGTCTTGAAGCATTCTCATTCTGCCTTCAAGCTCTGCAATTTTCTCCTCTAATAATATTGTTTCCTGGGGATCGATCATATTCAAATGTAAAAAACAATGATGTTATATCAAAGCGAACCCGATTGAATTAGGGGTATTGCGTATAGCATTAGAGCCTAATCGTGTATATTTGCACTCTAAATTGTTGCTATGGCACTAATTAAAGCTAGGTTGGCTGACAATGCCTTTGGAATGGATATTATTGATGAGGATAGTCACTCTATCCGAATGGATATCCCTGCTGACCAAGGGGGTAATGGGGCGGGATTTAGGCCTATGCAGACTCTTTTAGGAGCTCTATGTGGATGCAGTGCAGTGGATGTTATCAGTATACTTAAAAAGCAGAAGCAAGGACTTGTGAATTTGGAGATAGAGGCTGATGGTCAGCGTGAAGCAGGGAAAGAGCCTTCGCTATGGAAAACAGTCAAGGTTATTTTTAAATTGAGTGGAGAAATTGATCCATCCAAAGGCTTTCGCGCAGTTGATCTATCCATAAAAAAATATTGTTCAGTTGCAGAGACATTGAGGTTAGCAGGAGCTACCATTGATTTCACTGTTCTCGTAAATGGTGAAGAAGTAAACGGATAATACCCACATTTTTTTTAATTTTTATTACATGCGTCCAGAAACAATTGCTATACGAACCCAAACAGAAAGAACCGCTGAAAAGGAACATTCAACGCCCTTGTTTTTGACAAGTAGTTTCGTCTATGATTCAGCAGAAGATATGGCTGCTGCTTTTGCCGATGATAGTTTGGATGTAAATATTTATTCTCGATTTTCAAATCCCACCGTTGACGAGTTTATTAAAAAAGTTTGTTTACTTGAAGGTGCGGAAGATGGGATTGCAACAGGAACCGGTATGGCTGCTGTGTTTTCAACCTTTATGACTTTTCTTTCTTCCGGAGATCATATTATTTCTGCATCTGCGGTTTTCGGGTCTACCCATACTATCCTTACAAAATACTTGAATCGTTGGGGTATTGACTATAGTTATTTCGACATGAATCATCCTGATCGTATTGAGGCCCTTATCAAGCCCAATACAAAAATGCTTTATGTTGAAACGCCATCTAATCCAGGTTTAGATATCATTGATTTAGATTTTGTCTCGGCTATTTGCAAGAAGCATAATATTTTATTTGTTGTCGACAACTGTTTTGCCACACCAGCTATTCAACAACCATTGAAATTTGGAGCTGATTTGGTTTTGCACTCTGCAACTAAATTCATAGATGGCCAAGGCCGAGTATTAGGAGGTGTTGTTGTAGGGAATAAGGAATTAATAAAACAGATGTATCTGTTTGTTAGAAATACTGGACCATCTATGAGTCCATTTAATGCTTGGGTGCTTTCTAAAAGTCTAGAAACGTTGTATGTGCGAATGGATAAACATGCAGAGAATGCTTTATATATTGCTAAAAAGCTAGAAGGTAATCCTGCACTGGAAAGCGTTAAATATCCATTCCTGCCTTCCCATCCACAATATGCTATTGCACAAAAACAGATGAAGAATGGTGGTGGCGTATTGACATTTGAACTTAAATCTGGGATTGAAGGTGGACGTACGTTTTTGAACAGTTTAACTTGGCTATCGATGACCAATAATTTAGGGGATAGCAGAACGATTGCTTCCCATCCAGCCAGTACAACCCATTCAAAATTATCAGAGGCCGAACGTGCTGCTGTGGGGATAACACCGGGACTTATTCGTTTGTCTGTCGGGCTAGAGCATCCAGATGATATATTAGAAGAGATTTTACAGGCATTAGCTAGCTAATCGTTTCCATTCCAATAAATTAATTTTACATGATAACCATCGGAAATTTTTTCTTCAAGTACAGAAATCAGTTATTCATTTTTTTATACGCGTTGTTGTTAATTCCTTCGCCAGAATTATTTACCGTGGAGAAATTTGGTCAAGACTATTGGTTCTTGTCTTTTTATATTGGGTTGTTGATTACGACATTGGGAATAGTGATTCGTGGTTTAACCATCGGGTTAACCTTTATTGAACGGGGTGGGAAAGATTTAAAGATTCATGCTGAGGCTTTGATTACACGAGGGCTGTTCAATCATTGTCGTAATCCACTTTATGTAGGTAATAATCTGATGTTATTGGGTTTGGGTATTTTGTCCAATTCGTTGATTTATGTATTGATTGTTGTTCCTGTTTTCTTATTTATATACCAAGCGATTGTGTTAGCAGAGGAGAATTTTCTAAAGCAAAAATTTGGTACTGATTATGAGGAGTACTGCAAAACCGTAAACAGATGGCTTCCTAATTTTAAGGGAATTGGTTCAACATTTTCTAGCATGAAGTTCAATTGGATAAGGTGGTTGTTTACGGAGTACAATACCCAAATATTTTGGCTTGCTGGTGTTTTCCTTACGATAGTATACAAATACCCTCAGTTGGTTGGAGAGGATTCGTCATTACGGAATAGCTTGATTATGGTGGTTATACCGCTGTTGGGTTTGTATTATCTTTTCTTACGTTGGTTGAGGAAATCAGGGAAAGTAAAAATGGATTAAAAGAAAAAGGTTCCAACTGTGGAACCTTTTTCTTTTGTTGCCCGACCTGGATTCGAACCAAGACAATCAGAACCAAAATCTGACGTACTACCATTATACTATCGGGCAGCAACTTTAACGGAGCGCAAAAATAAGGATTTTATTCTTGATGCCAAATTTTCAACTGATGATAAGGCTAGCTTTCTTTGATTAAACTTGCTTTACAAGGAAGTAATTTTTCTTTCCCTTCTGAATTATGATGAAATTCTCGGCAATCAGCGCATTTGAATCAATCATAAAATTGATATCGGTTACTTTTTCTTTGTTTACGCTAATTCCACCACCTTGAACCATTTTACGTGCTTCTCCTTTACTCGGAAAGATCCCCGTGTCGCTCAAAAATGATACAATATCAATTCCTTGCTTGATGATAACTCCTGAAATGCTGTGGAGAGGAACACCTTCCATGGCTATTAGCAATGCCGCCTCATCCATTTCCTTTAGATTCACCTCTTGCTGTTTCCCAAATAACTGCTCAGTGGTTTGTCTTGCTGCTTCAAACTCAGCTGCTCCATGAACAAACGTAGTAACCGTTTCAGCTAGTTTCTTCTGTAATACCCTTGCTCCTGGATCTTGTAGCTGTAAGGTTAAGAGACTATTGATCTCATCTTTAGGTAGGAGGGTAAAGATTTTTATCCATTTTTCTGCATCAGCGTCTGCCGCATTCAACCAGAATTGATAAAACTGAAAAGGAGTGGTTTTTTCTGGGTCTAGCCATACATTGCCTTTTTCAGTTTTGCCAAACTTCCCGCCATCAGCTTTAGTGATTAAGGGACAGGTAAAGGCAAATCCTTCCCCACTGGCTTTTCGGCGGATCAGCTCAGTTCCTGTTGTAATATTGCCCCATTGATCGCTTCCTCCCATTTGAAGCTTGCAGTTCTTATTTTTATAGAGCCAATAAAAGTCATATCCCTGCATCAGTTGATAGGCGAATTCAGTATAGCTAATGCCCGTTTCACCTTCAATGCGCTTCCTCACACTATCTTTTGACATCATATAGTTCACACTGATGTGCTTGCCAACATCCCTCAGAAATTCGATAAAGCCCAATCCTTTAAACCAATCGTAGTTGTTTACTATTTCAGCCCTGTTCTTCCTTTCAGCCGAAAAGTCGAGGTATTTTTGAAGCTGTTTGCCTACTCCTGCCACATTCTTTGCGAGCGTTTCTTCGTTTAATAGGTTTCTTTCTTCACTTTTTCCGCTTGGATCTCCAACCATACCCGTTGCTCCGCCCACTAAGGCGATGGGGGTATGACCAGCCTGCTGTAGGTGATACAGTAACAAAATGGGGACTAAACTGCCTATATGAAGGCTATCTGCCGTAGGGTCAAAACCAATATAAGCCGTTGTGGATTCTTTTTCAAGTTGCTCTTTTGTACCTGGCATGATATCCTGTACCAATCCACGCCAGCTGAGTTCTTCTATCAAGCCCATTTTAGAATAATTTAAGCAAAAGTAAAGCAGAAAGGGTTGACTTGCAAAATCATGCAATATGAAGGCTCTTAAAGCGTTATTAATCATTGAATTTATGCGTTTTATGGCATATTAGGCATAGAGAAGATGTAACTTTACGTCGGGATTTTTACCCCTATTATCCATTCGCTCAACGCATGAGTTTATTTTTTGGCAAAACAGACATCATCTGAGAACAACATCAACCAAGAAGAATCACCTCTTAATTCGTCTATCGGAATCCCAATTTCGTATGCTTGCCATACTTATTTTGGTTGTTTTTTTCTTCTTAGATGGTAAGAGTCAGTTCAGGAAATATTCAAATGAATTTTTAAATATTGGAGCAGGGGCTAGGGGATTAGCTATGGGAGGTGCCCAAGTATCTAGTGTGGGAGATGCCACTGCTGGGTATTGGAATCCAGCAGGACTTACGGATGTGAAAGATTACCCGATGTTGTCCATGATGCATGCAGAATATTTTGCAGGCATTGGCAAGTACGATTATGCTTCATTGGCAATTCCGATAGGTGACCCAACCATCAGAACCCGAACCATTGGTTTTTCTTTAATGCGTTTTGCCGTAGATGATATCCCCAATACCCTTTTCTTGGTTGAGCCTGATGGAACGGTTAATTACAATAACATTCGTTCGTTTTCATCTGCCGATTATGCTTTTTTATTTTCCTATGCTCAAGTGATTTACAGCGATGATGATCAAACGTTTTCATTTGGTACCAATGCTAAAGTGATCCATCGAAATGTAGGTAGTTTTGCCAAAGCTTGGGGCTTTGGATTAGACGCTTCATTGTCATATCATTCTAAGAAATTTAATTTTGGGCTGGTTGCTCGAGATGTGACAACCACATTTAACGCATGGCAGTTTCATTTTACCGATCGTGAAAAAGAAGTGTTGTATTTGACCAACAATAAAATTCCAGTAAAGTCAACTGAGTTGACGGCGCCTCGTTTAATCCTTGGAGCTTCATACAACATAAATATTTCAGATAATTTAAAATTGATGCCAGAGGTAAACTTAGATGTTACGTTTGATGGCAGACGAAATGTGTTGATCTCTGCTGCTCCCGCAAGCATTGACCCTAAAGTGGGGATGGAACTCGGCTTCAAAGAGATTATCTTTGGAAGAATAGGTATAAATAATTTTCAACAAGGATTAAAGGATGGCGATTCTACCAATACTAAAAAGGTGTGGATTTATCAACCTAGTGCAGGTGTTGGATTTAAAATTAGAAATGTTCAGATTGATTATGCCTTCACAAACTTAGCTAATCAATCGAATCCTTTATATAGCCATATTTTTTCGTTGAAATTAAATTTGATAAGAAGAGAGAATAATTAAGCATGGTTAAAAAGTCATTATATGCTCCCTTGTTTGTCTTGCTTTTCCTCATCGTTGGATTAGGGAAACTGCAAGCACAGTATAATAATGAGTGGATCGATTATAGCAAAACATATTTCAAGTTTAAGGTTGGGCAAAATGGACTGTATCGTATTCCGTATAATGCGTTACAGAATGCCGGACTTTCAACTACTCCCTTAGAGCAATTTCAGTTGTGGCGTAATGGAAGAGAGGTGGCGATTTTTACAAGCGCTCCAAGTGGTATCATGTCGCCAAATGATTTTATTGAATTTTATGGTGTCATCAATGATGGTAAAGCGGATGCTGCCTTGTATAAGAAGCCAGAATTTCAATTGGCTGATAAATGGAGTTTGCAAACCGATACAGCCGCTTATTTTTTAACAACAAGCGATGGTCAGCATACTCGTATTCTCGATGCTCAAAATAATGTAGCAGGAAATCAATTAGCACCCGACACCTATTTTCAATATACCCTTTCAAAAAACTTTAGAGACCAGATTAATCCCGGTGAAGGAAGATCAGTGAGTGTTTATGTGTATTCCTCTTCATATGATAATGGCGAAGGATGGACGAGCAATAATATTCAATTGGCTACTCCATTGGTTGATCAATATAAAGACTTGTATGTTGCTCCTGTTGGAGTTGATGCAAGTTTAAAGGTTACAGCTTTTGGGAATGCGATGAATCCAAGAACATTTTCTGCATCGGTGAACGGAAATGTGTTGTTTGATCAGGCAATGGATAATTATACCGCTGTTCGAAAATCGGTAACGTTTTCAAGTGCATTACTTGGTCGAAGTGTTGATACGATTCGTGTTACCAACAATACTTTTATTGGGAATGATCGAATGGTGCTCGCGAATTATGAGTTGACCTATCCTCGACAATTTAATTTTGGAGGTGCTTCACTTTTTGAGTTTAGTTTAGCAGGAAGTTCAGTGGGCAATTTCATTGAGATAAGTAATTTTAGCGGTGGTACTTCGGCACCTATTTTATATGATCTTTCGAGTAGCAGGCGATATCTCGCAGAAGCATCTTTGCCAGGTAAATATCGTTTTGCGTTGCCGGCAGGAGGTACTCGAAATTTAGTTTTGATGAATGCATCCGATACAGCAGTGCATGTGGTTAATGCATTGACACAAAAAGCATTTACTGATTTTTCTCAGTCGGCTAATCAAGCAAATTATATCATGATTTCCCATGCTAGTTTGTCTGCTAGCAGCAATGGCGATGCGTTGGAAAACTATCGTGCTTATCGAGCAAGTGCAGTGGGTGGAAGTTTTTTAGCGAAGTTGTATGACATAGATGAGTTGGTTGATCAGTTTGCCTATGGAATAAAAAAGCATCCGTCAGCCGTAAAGAATTTCATTAATTATGCGCGCAACTTTTTTTCTCCAACACCACGTTATGTGTTGTTGATAGGGAAGGGCATAACCTATGATCAGTATCGGCTTCATGAAGCTGAACCCATTACAGAACGGATGAATTTAGTTCCTACGTTTGGTAACCCTGGGTCAGATAATATTTTGGGTTCAAGTGATAATGATCCAACGTCAGAGATTGCCATAGGTCGAATTTCTGCAGTAACAGGCGATGAAGTAAATTCCTTCTTGGACAAAATCAAGCAGCATGATCAGTCTTTGTATTTCGCCAGCAATACAGTAAAAGAAAAAGCATGGATGAAAAATTTTGCGCATATCATTGGAGGCGGAGATCCATACTTGCAAAAATTGATTGGTCAGTATATGGATGATGCACGGTATCTCGTAGAGGATACTTCTTATGGGGCTCATGTAACCACGTTCAGTAAATTAACAAGCGGTGCTGTAGATCAATTGAATTCTGGGTTATTGAATAATCTCTATGCAGAAGGATTGGGAGTACTAACCTATTTTGGACACTCCTCTACTACCACGATGGAGTTTAATCTGAATGATCCTAATTTTTTCAATCCTCAAGGCAAGTATCCTTTTTTCATTGCCAATGGTTGCAATGTGGGGAATATTTTTACCTACGATACGTTGAGAGCATCTATAGGTAAAAAAATGATTGCTGAAGATTATCTGTTGTTCCCAAATAAGGGAAGTGTTGGATTTTTAGCGAGTACGCATTATGGTATTGTTAATTACTTGAACTTATACACGAATATTTTTTACCGCAGGATGGCCAATGAAGATTATCAATCTTCTGTTGGTGATATGTTGAAAAACACCATGCATGAATTGATTGCTACGGTAGGGAATACCGATTTTTATAATGTGATGACAGCAGAGCAAATTACATTAGGGGGTGATCCTGCCATGACACTTTACCCACATCCATTGCCTGACTATGCCATTGAAGATCAATTCGTAAAGATTAGTCCAACACCATTGACCATCACCAATACGAAATTTGATCTTAAGGTAAAAGTATATAACCTGGGTAAGGCCATTGAAGATTCCGTTCGGTTAGTAGTTAAACGAGAACTGCCTGATGGTTCTATTATTGTTCTATACGATAAGTTTCATCAAAATTTGTATTACGCAGACTCCATTGATCTATCTGTGCCCATAAACCCGAGTACAGAGCGTGGGGAAAATAAAATCATTGTCACGGTTGATCCCGATGAGATCGTTCAAGAGATTACCCATGCCAATAATAACATCACCAAACTATTTTCTATCGCAGAAGATAAAGTGCGCCCTATCTACCCGGCTAACTTTGCTATTGTAAATACTAACAATTTCAAGTTGACTGCGACTACGAGTCAGTTGTTTCAAGTACTAAAGAATTTTGTGGTGGAAGTGGATACCACGGAGTTGTTTGACTCTCCCTATAAACTCACTCAAACCCAAACATCCATTGGAGGAATCATCGACTTTAATCCAGTGATTCCACTTAAGGATAGTATGGTGTATTATTGGCGTGTAGCCCGTGTGCCGGATACAGGCACTGTATTGAGTTGGTCGAATAGTTCATTTGTGTATTTGCCTCAAAGTGCACCTGGCTGGAATCAATCGCATTATTTTCAATACCAAAAAGATCAATATTCTGTTTTGAATATTAATTCATCAAGGCAATTTGCTTTTGACGAGTTGCTGCATACATTTAAAATAACTTCTGGAATTTTCCCGCATTTTCAAAATAGTGTAAGTAGTAATCTCGAAATTTTGACCAAAATTGGATGTGGCCTATCTTTTGGTGCACTTGAGTTTATTATTGTTGATGCTGTCACATCCAGGCCCCTCTTGGCAAAAAATTCATTAGGTTTTGGTGCACTTGGTAATTTATTTATCCCAGCATGTGCTGCTACAAATCCATATCAATTTTACTATCCCTTTAATTCATTTCAATACAGGAAGGCTGCTTTGGATTTATTTGATTCAATACCTAATTCTAGTTTTATTATCATCATGAATTGGTCTAAGGAAGCTGCTTCGGGAAGTTATCAATATATTGACCAATGGAAACAGGATACAAGCATATTGGGTGCAGGAAAATCCTTATATCATAGGTTTAAAGAAATTGGTTTTGATAAAATCGATTCCTTCTATCGTAATGTTCCTTTCATAATGACTGCATCTAAGGATGCCGCTGGTACATGGATTATTCACGACCAACAATTTGGGTCGGATCCTTCGAATATACTCATTAGTAAGCATGAGATTGTAAGTCCTGAAAATGCAGGAAATTCAATAACACCGATGATTGGTCCAGCTCAACGTTGGGACAGCTTATGTTGGAGGGGTCATTCTTTGGAGCCGGAATCAGCCGATCAAATTTCTTATGATGTATATGGGGTAGGGGCTAATTTTAATGAAACCTTGCTTTATTCCAGTTCAACCAAACAACAGGATACGGTGATTTCATTTATTGATGCGAAGACATACCCTTACTTAAAGATTTATCACAGCAATAAAGACTCTGTAAGAAATTCCCCTTGGCAATTAAAGTATCTGCAAGTGAAATACCTCCCCCTTCCAGAGGGAGCATTGACACCTGTTACCCAAGTGCCGATCAAAGATACCATTGAAGTAGGAGAGGCTATGAAAATCAACTTGGCTTTCAAAAACATAACACCAATTCCTTTCGATAGTGTCAAGCTGTATTTGAGCATGACGGACGCATCGAATACGACTAAGGTATTGTTTGATGGTATGCGAAAGCCCTTGAAAAATCTTGGCGATACGTTAGTGGTTGACTATACGTTTGATAGCCAGAAAATGATTGGGGAGAATTCAGTCTATGTCAATTTTAACCCCAACTATGCTCAGCCCGAACAATACTTGTTTAATAACTACCTCAATAAAACCATCTTTGTCAAGGCCGATCGTTATGCGCCGAACCTCGATGTAACGTTTGATGGATTACACATCCTGAATAAAGACATCGTATCACCTAAGCCAACTATTCTTGTCAAGCTTAAAGATGATAGTCATTATTTAGCGCTCAATGATACGAGCTTATTTTCTGTCAAACTTCGCTACCCAGATGGCACAATACGCTCTATCAAATTTGATAACGACACCCTGCAATTTGTTCCATCAACCCTTACGCCAGGAGGCAAGGACAATACGGCGTCAGTGATTTACAAACCGTATTTAACGGAGGATGGAGAATATGAACTCATTGTAACAGGAAAGGATCGAAGCAATAATGCATCGGGTGCATTTGAATACCGAGTGTTGTTTGAAGTCTATAACAAGTCGATGATCACCAATTTATTGAACTACCCGAATCCCTTTACCAGTTCTACGGCGTTTGTATTTACCCTTACTGGTGCAGATCTTCCAAGCAATCTGCGGATTCAAATCCTGACTATGACGGGAAAAATTGTCAAGGAAATTACCATGGCTGAATTAGGCCCCTTGCGTATTGGAAATAATATTACCAGCTATAAATGGGATGGTACTGATCAATATGGGCAGGCACTTGCCAACGGAGTATATCTCTATCGTGTCATTACGGATATACGGGGTAAAAAAATCGAAAAATTAAAAGGGACTAATTTTAATACAGATCGATACTTCCAAAGTGGCTATGGTAAGATGTATTTGATGAGATAGATAATGAGTGATAAAATGCCCATATCAATTTCATCGCCAGAATTTAAGCTATTGCTTACTTGTGCTAAGGTAAATCCACTTGCAAAAGATATCGCTATCAAGGAGAAATTGCTTTTAGAAGGCATTGATGAGCAACAGTTTAATTCTTTGGTGATTCGCCATCGTATCGCACCACTTGTATATAGTCATCTTCGAAACTCGAGTTCTATATCTGATAAACTTAAACAGCAATTAAAGCAACAGGCAGATGATAATGTAATCAAGTCATTGGCCTCAAAGCAGATGATCATTTCATTACAACAGTTACTTCATTCTAATCAAGTGAATGGGTTGTTTTTAAAAGGCATTCCAATTGCTGAGCAATATTATGGAGACATTTCGTTGCGTCATACTTTAGATATTGATGTTTGGGTGGAAGCATCAGGCTTAGATATAGTAGCAGCATTTTTAAAAAGTAAGGGGTATGTTTCAAGTCCTGATTGGAGCACGTTAACTCCCAGGCAGATTAATTATTTCAAAAAAACCAATCACGATTTATCCTTCATACCATCACATGGTTTAATGCTTCCTTTAATTGAGTTGCATTGGAAAATTCGTGGTCCATTAGGGAGTTTCACATTTGATCCTGCACTGGATTTTTCAATGCTTTCCAAACAAGAGATTGGGAATGAAGAAATTTCGGTATTACAACCTGTTGATAATTTTTTATACCTCTGCACACATGGAACAGAACATGCCTGGTTTAGATTGAAGTGGTTGTTTGATTTGCCTAATATTTTGAGTAAGGTTAGTTTTAATTGGGGTGAATTATTGGCTCGTGCCAAAGAACTCAATTGCATCGATCATCTTTGTATCAGTTTTGCTATTTTGAATGATTTATTCAATATCGAAATACCCGAAGAAATTAAGCGAGTAAGTACTAACCTCAAAATTACTACTGCCCTGGATTCAATTTATAGATCTATGGCATCTATGAATACAGTTAATGCGGATGATGAAAATCGATTGAGTCATTTGAAATACAGGCTGTCACAAAATAAAAAGGGATTATTGAATTGGGGGCTTATTTTAACCTATTTGACTAGTCCCAATGATTGGAAACTATTGCCTCTGCCTAATTATTTGTTTTTTCTTTATTTCCCACTGAGGCCGTTTTTGATGGTGTGGAGGAGGGTGGTGAGGTGAACGCTAGACGCTTAACGCTGGACGCTTGGCGCTGAACGCTGGACGCTTAACGCTGGACGCTTAACGCTGGACGCTTAACGCTGGACGCTTAACGCTGGACGCTTAACGCTAGACGCTTAACGCTTAAATCAAATCCTCTGCTTTTCATACATCTGCTGAAATAATCCACCTTGATTGATGAGGGTGTTGAATGTTCCGTCTTCTATAATTTTTCCCTCTTCCATAACATAAATATGATCTGCGAGTTTGAGGTTGTACAATCGATGTGAAATAAGGATGACGATTTTGTCTTGATTATTTTTTTTAATTTCTTCATAGAGACGAAGTTCGGAGAAGGCATCGAGTGCACTACTCGGTTCATCCAGCACAACTAGTTTTGCCTCTTTGTAAAATATTCTTGCTAGGGCAAGCTTTTGCCATTGGCCACCACTCAATTGCTCACTTCCCTGAAATACACTTCCAAGCTTAGTTTGATATCCGGCAGAAAGTTTTTGAATAAACTCATTTGCACCAGATTGTTCTGAAGCAGCTTTCGTTGCGGATTCATCATCATTTATTTTTTCTACGTTAAAATGAATATTTTGTCCTGCTTCGATAAAATACTTTTCATAGTCTTGGAAAAAAAATGCGCTGTGTTCGTAGAAAGAACTTGATTTGATGTTTTCAATCGAAATGCCATTGATGTCGAATCTTCCAGCATCAAGCCGGTATAGTTTTGCTAATAATTTAACGAGTGTGCTTTTTCCTGATCCATTTTCCCCCACGATGGCGATAATTTGTCCTGCCCCTGCTTTCACACTGATATCATGCAATACGGGTGCTTTCGCATTGGGATAGGTGAAGGAGATATTTTGTAGTTGCAGCGACTGAATGGTTTCAGGAAAATTTTCTTTATAATCTTCTTTGTCCGATGTTTCGGGTAATGCAAAAAAATCGAATAGGTGTTGAAAGAAAATTCTCAATTGAAATAGTTGCAGTATAGATTGAAAAAAACTTTTAGAGTTGCTCTGCATACGCTGAAAGCCT
Organism: Chitinophagaceae bacterium; assembly: GCA_947451935.1. Taxonomy (GTDB): domain Bacteria; phylum Bacteroidota; class Bacteroidia; order Chitinophagales; family Chitinophagaceae; genus Pollutibacter. The sequence continues at coordinate 23,711 of CANGBH010000010.1, read as the reverse complement.
TGTAGGTAAATCACAAAAACGCCAAGGGTCATCAGCTTGGCCATGGTTTGCCATGATAAGTATCCTATGGCTGCAGTCAGCATAACTATCTCTAGTATGTCGAACAGGATGTTTTTCCCCATGGCAGCGCGTTGGATATTCTTTTTTAGTGAAGCAATATGTTCACGCAGTCCCTTCATCCTATTGCCAAAGGCCTCTCCAAATTGAAAGCTTCGGTTTTCCTTTGCCCATTGAATGCCGGTTAGGATTTGGAAAAAATAATTCGCTTCACGTTCTTTTGGGGCTAGGGTGAATTCAAGATTGCTTAAACGCTTTCCTTGAATCCATTTGTTGACACTAATTGGAATAGCTAATAGGATAAAAGCTAGTAAGAAATAGGCTTTAATCGAAATAAAAAAAACAATCAAAAAGACAAGTGATAATCCAGATGATATGAGGCTGTTGATGGCAGGCATTAATTGTCCGACTCTATACAGGGCTTGTTGTTGGGCAAGATGGAGCGTATTGTGAAATTCCGGTTGCTCAAAATAGGTATAATCGACACGAGAAGCTTTTTGAATTATTCTAACTGAAAATCTGTCGGATACTTTTTGTTGAAATAGCGTGCTGGTATAATCTGAGAATTGACTAATGATTGTGGTGACGATTTGCGTCCCAGCAAACAATGAAATAATAAAGATGAGTTCATGTGATGAACTATTTCCACTAGAGATTAAGTCAATTAATCTTTTTGTGAGGTATAATATGACCAATGGGGTGATGGCTAAGACTGACTTGGTGAACAGATTTAGGTAAGCAAGCCGTTTGTCGATTTTGTGAATCTCGCCAAACATAGCCTTGGCCTGTACGAGGAAACTTTTAAATTGATTTATATAATTCATTCGGGCTTGAAAAAGCGATTAGTATCTTTGATTAAAGATACTCAAATCGCATGTATTATTATTGGGCATATGGACTTACTATTCGATCATCTGTGTTGTTTCCAGAGTTATTTCCCATAGACGAAACAGGTGTAACGGATGTTGAGTTGGTGATCGGTGATGTGCCAGATACGATTTCGGGAGAGACAGGTTTTCGTTCCTCCCATCTTATGATTTCTTCTAGCGAATATCTTTTGCATGTAAAAGGCATTGCGTCCTATTATGTATCAAGCGGTAGCAGAATAATTATAAAGCCACTGGATAGTGCTGATTGGGAGAGCATCCGACTCTTTTGTTTGTCCAATGCGTTTGCTGCGTTATTGCATCAGCGAAATCAGATTCCCTTGCATTGTTCTGCTTTTATTGATCAAGACGAATTGGTATTGATCATGGGCGAGTCTGGTGCTGGGAAGTCAACCACGTTAGCTGCTATGATCAACAAGGGATATATTCCATTCTCGGATGACGTATGTGTGCCTGTTATTAGTGAAACCAATGATGAATTGTATCTATACAGTTCATATCCCATGATGAAGTATTGGTTGGATACCTATGCTAAAGTTGATATTGGTGGTGGGACTAAAGACAGAAAAATCAGGCCTGATCAAGAAAAGTATGGTGTTTATTTTCATGACCGATTTAGTAGAACACCTATGAAAGTTAAACGGGTGGTGTTGATTGAAAAAGAAGCTTCCGCCACTGAAGTTAGTGTCCGAGCCATACAGGGTATCGAACTTTTTCAACGATTAGAACGAAATGCCTATCGTGGGGAATATATTGGGTTTAGTGGCTTGCAAAAAGAACATTTCACGCTATTTAGTCGAATCGCTAATACGACCAAGACCATGTTGATTTCTCGACCAGCTGATGAAAACAGTATTGCGGCCGTAGCGGAGATAATAGTTCGGGATTTGTAAGAATCGATATGAGTCTCTTACAATTATTCATGTAAATTTGAGGGTAATAACTAATTCTAAAATCGGTGTCAACCCATCCATCCTATATTCAAAATGCAGAAATCATCCAATCTAAAATCGGGGATGAGGTGGTGATGTTGGACATGGCTTCGGGTTTTTATTTCGGATTAAATTCTGTGGCATCGGTCATATGGCAGAAAATGAAAGAAGGTATTTCATTTGATTCACTGATTAAGCAATTGATGGAAGAATTTCAGGTAGAGCAAAACGTATGTGAAAAAGATACTAGAGAATTGATTGATCAATTGTTGGAAAAGAATATCATTCGAGTTGTAGAATGAAAAAGCGGCCATTAAGCGACTACATTTTTTTTATAGAGGCATGGATGCTGCTACATGCCATGAAGCTGACTATATTGATTATGCCGTTCAAGCGTATAGCAGGTCGAATAGGAAAAGTGCATGCAGAAACATCACTAGAGCCTCTTTTTTCAGATGGTATCCAACATGTTGAGCTGGCTATACGACGAGCTAGTCGCTATACTCTACATCAAAGTAAATGCTATGATCAGGCCTTGACAGGAAAGATGATGTTAAAGCGACGTGGGCTACCTTCAACATTGTATTTCGGATTAGCCAAAGACACAACGAATTTATTAAAAGCCCATGCATGGGTGCGTTGTGGTAATCGGATTATTACAGGAAGGGCAGGCGCGGAGGGTTATACGGTGATTGTTTGTTTTGGCGGGTGACGCTTAACGCTGGACGCTTAACGCTGGAGGCTTAACGCTGGACGCTTGGCGCTGGACGCTTGGGTTTGGTGTCATTTTTTTAACAAATTAGAAAAGCTTAATTCGGTATAACTTTGTCAAATATCCTTTCAATTGCATTTTTATTAATGAAATCATTTTACGTGCCCGAGACTAACATCTTACATCTAACGTCTAACATCTCTTTATGAGCGGATTCTTCGGCATTTTCAGGCCCCAGGGCGGATCGGTTGATCTAGACGCATTTGAGCAAATGCGCAAGGCTACCGAGCGTGAAGGGTTTGATGGCTTAGAGACCCACGTAGAGAAAAAGATAGCAATGGGGCATTTGATGCTTCGCGTATCGCCTGAAGCGAAGTATGATCAACAGCCTCTTCGGAGTGCATGTGGTCGATATATATTGGTGGGACATTTTCGGTTGGATTATCGCGATGAGTTGGGCGATAAACTTGGGCTCACACAATCGGAATTAGACCAAACACCTGATTCTCAATTGGTGATGCTAGCCTACCAAAAATGGAAAGATCAGTGTGTGCATCATATTGAAGGTGATTGGGCGTTTGCGCTTTACGATTCAATATTAAATGGATTATTTTTTGCAAAAGATAAACTAGGTTATTCTGCATTGTATTATACACAAATTGGGGATGAACTTTATTTTGCTTCTGATGGTAATTTGTTTAAAAAAATTCTCAAGGCAGATTTTCAAACTGATCTTTCGCAACTGCAACGACTTTTTATTCCTGGATTGAGATTGAGACCTAGTACGACTTTAGTTAAAGAAATTTTATATCTCAATGCTGGCTGTTTTATGAAAATAGAACAACCTCTTAAAAAAACTCTCCACACCTATTGGGAACTTACTGAACAACAAAAGATTAAGTTTAATCATGACGATGATGCTATACAAGAATTTCGTATTATACTTTCAAGAGCTATACATACTAGATTAAGATCTTCTGAAAAAACGGGTATTTTTCTGAGCAGTGGCATTGATTCGAATACTGTTGCTTATTTTGCTTCTGAGGAATTGAATACACGACAATTAAATTTATACTCTTACACATCTTGTCCTGCATTTCTCCATGAGATACCAAAAGAAAAACACGAACGTGTCAGTGAGCAATTTTTTTTAGAACGACAACTTTATTCAAGGCCTAATATCAAACCTCAGTTTCTCTCATTTGCTGATACATCATTTGGCGATATTTTATCATCCGATAAAACTTCAGACTTGTTATTTCCAGTTGTAACAAATAATACATTTTGGATTGACGGCATTTTGAATAAGGCTAGGTATGATGGTGTTAAAACAATCATGAATGGTCAGATGGGTAATTTTACCTTATCATGGGATGCTCCAAACTATTTATTGTATTTGTTCACGCGTTTAAGATTTTCTCAGTTCATTTCAGAAATATTGGCATTAAAAAGAGTTCGCAATCTTGGGTATTTAAATGTGTTTAAAAGTGAACTTATTAAGCCATTTATTAAGAGATGCATTAGTTTTTTTAAGAATATAAATCCATTTTATGGAGATGTTTTTTTAAAAGAGTCAATCCTGAATAGGTATCTAGGAAAAAGGATTAATTGGTTTAAAGAAAGAAGATACATGTTTGTCGTTCCAGGATTTAATGTCTCAACGAATTCAGAAAAGGTAAGAAAAAAATTAATTTATACCATCGCACCAATGCTTGGTATGAAATGGTTTAAGGAAAGTCAATATAATAGAGTCGTGGTTGTAGATCCGACTGTTGATATTCGATTTTTAGAATTCACTTTCTCGATTGGTGAAAGATTGTATTTTAGACAGGGAGTTAGAAAATACGCAGTAAGAAATATGATGCAAGGATTGATTTCAGATGAAATTTTGAATTACAAAGGTCTATTTCCCCAATCATACGACATAAGTCATCGCTTGAATAAAGATACTGCCTTTGTTAACTTAATTGAAAATCTTAAGTTAAAAAGTGAATTTATTCCTTTGGTTGACATGGATAAAATAAAAAAAACTATCAATGAATTAACAAAAAATGATGATATCATCGAAAAAATAATGATTTGTAATGTTTTAATGAAAAATATTTCACTTTTAAATTGGCTAAAACAAAAAAAGTTACCTAGTTTTACCGACGTATAAAGAATAATAATATGGACAAAAAAGAATGGATAACTCCCGAAGTTGAAATTCTACCTGTGAATAATACTTATGGCTGTGATTCTAGTAAGCAAGGTGGGTACATCGATTTAGACAGCGGTTGTGAGGGCGGTATTCCAACTTCTTAAGTCTTATTTACATACTTCCCCACCAAGTCAAATTCCAAATTCACTGCATTATTCTCTTCTAACTCATTGATATTCGTATTGTTATACGTGTAGGGTATAATCGCTACTGAGAACGTATTGTCTTTTAAATCAAATGCCGTCAGGCTAGTTCCATTTACGCAGATTGATCCTTTTTCAATAATCAATCTTTTGAATTGCTCAGGATATTCAAAAGTGTATTTCCAACTTCCTTGTTCTACTTCAACCCCAACGCATCTGCCGGTGCAATCCACATGTCCTTGCACTAGGTGTCCATCCAACCTCGATCCTAGAATCATGGCCCGCTCCAAGTTTACTTTTTTGCCAATTGTCCAGTTTCCAAGGTTGGTCTTGCTTAGGGTTTCTTTGATCGCGGTAACCCTGTAAAGAGGGGATTCCATAGCGTCGATGGTTAAGCAAACCCCATCATGGGCAACACTTTGATCAATTTTTAATTCATTGAAAAAAGGAGCTTCCACCCAAAAGTGCATGTTAGAACCCTCGATTTCAGTGCGTTTGATGGTTCCAATGGCCTCTATAATACCTGTAAACATGAGCTGAATTTGAGGTAAAGTTCTGACTTGTAAATGAATTTCAGATTCCTTTTGGAAAAATGAATCAAAATATTATCTTTGCAGTCCCAAAAACGAGGAAAAATATGTTAATTATCGATTCTAAAGATTGCGAAAACATCGACAAAGCCCTTAAGAAGTACAAGAAAAAGTTTGAGAAAGCTAAGATTCTTCTTCAGCTTCGTGAGCGTCAAGCGTTCATCAAACCTTCAATCAGACGTAGGGGTGAGGTGTTGAAAGCAATTTATAAGCAGAAGATTTTTACCGGAGAGATAGAGTCGTAGTCGACCGGTTTAATTAAATATACGTGAGTAGTCATTAGGTTTCATAACTTTATGACTACTTTTTTTATGCCTGAAATTACCCATCCTATCTTAATCCGTTTTCTCGATCACATCAAATTCGAGAAGCGTTATTCCGTCCATACCTTTCGGGCTTATGCGGATGATTTGCAGGCTTTTTTTGAATTTTTACAGGCTCAATTTGATACAACCGATCCAGCGCAAATCAATGCTGCCATGATTCGTAGTTGGATGGCTTCATTGACGTTACAGAAAATTCAGCCTAGAAGCATCAATCGAAAAATATCCTCTGTTCGTTCTTTTTTTAAGTTTTGTTTGGTGCAGCAGATGGTTAACGTTAATCCAACGAAGACCATTCAAGTGCTCAAGACAAAAAAGCGTTTGCCCTCCTATGTTGAACAGGATCAGATGCATTTATTATTAAATGACACAGTATTTCCTGATAGTTTTGAAGGTAGAACAGCGCACCTGCTCATTTCATTGCTATATCAAACTGGCATACGGGTTAGTGAGTTGGTGAATTTAAAAATAGCACAGATTAATAGTGCAGCACGTCAACTCAAGGTACTTGGTAAAGGAAATAAAGAACGCATCATTCCATTGAATGCTGAGATGTTGAAGTCGGTAGATCAGTACCTCATTGAACGAACCGCGTTATTTCCAGATAGTGATGCATTGAATTTGTTGCTCAATCGCCAGGGTAAGCCAATGCATGCTCGTAAGATATATGATGTGGTGAAGCATTATTTATCGATGATTACGACTGCGGAAAAAAAGAGTCCACACGTTCTGCGCCATAGTTTTGCTACCCATCTTACCGGCAATGGGGCTGAGTTGAATGCGGTGAAAGAGTTATTGGGGCATTCCAGTTTAGCAGCTACCCAAGTTTATACCCACAACAGCATTGAGCGTTTGAGGGACATACATAAGAAGGCCCATCCAAAGGGTTAGTGGTGCATTTTCAAAAGATGATTTTTGGTTTTTTTTGTGAAATTTAAATTTGATATCGCTTCATTTAGCGGTAACTTTCTATGTGCTTCTGAGGAATCATGGAGCGATATTTTTCACCTAAAAACAAGGATATGACACTGACTATTCATGCTATTCATTTTGATGCCGATGCAGCGCTATTGGCGCATGTAAATAAAAAGATCAGCAAGTTGGAGAGCCTTCATGACAAGATCATGAAAGTTGATGTGTATTTGAAATTAGATAATGTCATCCATCAGATTAAAGATAAGGTTGCGGAGATTAGATTAACCGTACCGCGCCATGAGCTTTTTGTGAAGCATAGCAGCAAATCATTTGAGGAATCTTTTGATCAAGCGCTCGAGTCTATGATGATGCAAATCAAAAAAGTAAAGGAGAAGCAAGCCGTCTGATTTTACTCCTTTGAAATATTTACAAAAAAGAGCGGGACAAAATTTTTGCTTTTCAAGAATTCCATTACCTTTGCCATCCCCTAAAAAAGGGGATAGTTCTTTATTTATTTAAGGATACTGGTAAGGAAGTACAAATCATCCTTTCACATTCAAACAAGCCAGAGTAGCTCAGTTGGTAGAGCAGCTGATTTGTAATCAGCTGGTCGGGGGTTCGAGTCCCTTCTCTGGCTCCATTTGGCAATAGGTTTACAATCTATTGCTTGAGCCGTTGAATGTTGAAGGGCAGGTTCCAGAGCGGCCAAATGGGGCGGACTGTAAATCCGCTGTCTACGACTTCAGTGGTTCGAATCCACTCCTGCCCACATTTCATTTGGAATACGGGTTTGCTTTTTTATCAGTAATACATGCGGGAGTAGCTCAGTTGGTAGAGCGATAGCCTTCCAAGCTATAGGTCGCGGGTTCGAGCCTCGTCTCCCGCTCGCATGCCGCAACAGCGGTTTCCAGCCGTTGTAGCTCAGTGGTAGAGCACTTCCTTGGTAAGGAAGAGGTCTGGGGTTCAATTCCCCATAACGGCTCTATCCCTTGAAGAGGTTGAAGAATGTTTAGGGAGGTTGAAGAGGTTGAGGGGGTTGAAGAGGTTGAAGAATGATTAGGGAGGTTGAAGGAGGTTGAAGAGGTTGAGGGGGTTGAAGAGGTTGAAGGATGTTTAGGGAGGTTGAGGAGTGTTTAGAGAGGTTAGGGGTAAAAAAACTTTTTTTATTCGACCCAAAGTGAATTAACTTTGCGGCCGTTTCAATAGGTAAACCAAGTAAAAACAAACAAAAACGGATAACAATGTCTAAAGAGACTTTCAAGCGGGATAAACCCCACGTAAACATTGGTACCATTGGCCACGTTGACCATGGTAAAACCACACTCACTGCTGCTATTACTAATCATTTAGCAAAAAGTGGTTGGGCTCAAGAGAAAAAGTACGATGAAATCGATGCTGCCCCTGAAGAAAAGGAGCGTGGTATCACTATTAACACGGCCCACGTGGAATACCAAACAGCCAACCGCCACTATGCGCACGTTGACTGTCCAGGTCACGCTGACTATGTTAAGAACATGATTACTGGTGCTGCCCAGATGGACGGTGCAATCCTTGTTGTGGCTGCTACGGATGGTCCGATGCCTCAAACAAAAGAGCACATCCTTCTTGCACGTCAGGTAGGTGTTCCTCAGATTGTGGTATTCATGAACAAGGTTGACCTTGTTGATGATCCAGAATTGCTTGAGTTAGTAGAAATGGAAATTCGCGAACTTCTTACATATTATGGATTTGATGGTGATAACACACCAATCATCCAAGGTTCTGCAACAGGTGCATTAGCTGGAGAAGCTAAGTGGACTGCAAAAATCGATGAATTGATGGCTGCAGTAGATTCATACATTCCACTTCCTCCTCGTCCAGTTGATCTTCCATTCCTTATGTCTGTAGAAGACGTATTCACCATCACTGGTCGTGGTACAGTTGCTACAGGTCGTATCGAGCGTGGTAGAATCAAAGTTGGTGAGGGTGTTGAAATTGTAGGTATGATGGAAAAACCATTGACTTCTACATGTACTGGTGTTGAGATGTTCCGTAAGCTACTTGATGAAGGTGAAGCTGGAGATAACGCTGGTATTTTGTTACGTGGTATTGAAAAGACCCAAATCCGTCGTGGTATGGTTATTTGCAAACCAGGTTCAATCACTCCACACACTGAATTCAAAGGTGAAGTATACGTATTGAGCAAAGAAGAAGGTGGACGTCACACTCCATTTTTCAACAAATATCGTCCTCAGTTCTATTTCCGTACAACTGACGTAACAGGAGAGTGCGAACTTCCTGCAGGTACTGAAATGGTTATGCCTGGTGATAACACTAACTTAACTGTAAAACTTATCCAACCAATCGCGATGGAGAAAGGATTAAAGTTTGCGATCCGCGAAGGTGGACGTACAGTTGGTGCCGGACAGGTTACTGAGATCCTGAAATAAGCATTTGAAGACAGTTCATTCAAGAATGATCACTGTTTGGAAAGCATAAAAGAAAGTACCTGGATACCCATCCGGGTACTTTCTTTCTAATTGGGTAAGCCATTTTAGAACGACTTATGACAATTTACGGGCATAGTTCAATGGTAGAATAGAGGTCTCCAAAACCTTTGATCTGGGTTCGAATCCTAGTGCCCGTGCCAAGAAAAGTTTGATTATCTTCGAACCGATATACTTCAATATAAACGAAGCACATGAATAAAATTCAAACATATTTCAAAGACTCTTACAAAGAGCTTGCTGAAAAAGTGACCTGGCCAAATTGGGCACAATTACAGCAGTCAACCATGATTGTTTTGGTGGCAACATTGATCATCACTGCAATTGTTTGGGTACTCGATTTTGGTAGCAATTCTGTCCTTAAATTCATTTATTCATTATTTAAGTAATGGAAACGACAACACAACAAGAAACCAAATGGTACGTACTGAGGGTTATCAGTGGTAAAGAGCGTAAGGTTAAGGAATACCTTGACAAGGATATTTTACGCAATCATTGGGATAACGTTATTAAGCAGATTTTTCTTCCAGTAGAAAAAGTATACAAAGTTCAAAACGGGAAAAAGGTAATGCGTGAGCGTAACTTTTATCCAGGTTATGTGATGATTGAATGCGCTGGTGGTAAATTACACGACGACATCATTTCTTCCATTAAGAATACAACCAATGTGATTCATTTTCTTGGAAAAGAAAATCCAGTTGCATTGAGAAAGTCTGAAGTGAATAAGATGCTTGGTAAAATGGATGAGATGAATGAAGCGGGTGGTATGGTGATGAGTGAACCATTTATCATTGGTGAGACAATTAAAATTATCGATGGACCATTCAATGATTTTAATGGTGTAATTGAAGAGGTGAATGATGAGAAGAAGAAATTGAAAGTCACCGTGAAAATTTTCGGTCGATCAACCCCTGTGGAGTTGAATTATATGCAGGTTGAGAAACTTGCTTAATCAAAAAAGCCTATAAAAAAAGGGTCTCGATTTTTCGGGACCCTTTTTTATTATACGTATAGTAAGACTATGCGGTAGGAGTGCTGTTGTTTGTATCTGTTGAAGGAGTTTCAATGGTTACTACTTCAGCTACAGGTGCTGCAGGTGCAGCGATTGGAGCGGCAACTGGGGCTATGATTTTTTTAGCTTTCTTCTTAGGGGCTACTTTCTTTGCTGCTTTTTTAGGAGCTGCTTTCGCCACTGCTTTTTTTGGTGCTGCTTTTTTTACTGCCTTCTTAACTGCTTTTTTAGCGGCTTTTTTCACCACTTTTTTTGCAGTGGCTTTCTTAGCTACTTTTTTTGGAGCGGTTTTCTTTGCTGCTTTCTTAGCGGCTTTTTTAGGAGCTGCTTTTTTTGCTGCTTTCTTAGCGGCTTTTTTAGGAGCTGCTTTTTTTACTGCTTTCTTAACGGCTTTTTTAGGAGCTGCTTTTTTTGCGGCTTTCTTAGCGGCTTTTTTCACCACTTTCTTAGGTGCTGCCTTTTTTGCGGCTTTTTTTGCTGATTTTTTTGACGATGCCATGGTGTAAATTTTTTTTGATGGATTTTTTGTAAATACAGTCGAAATTTAAGAATTTAAATTGAATAGCATTTAAACTTAGTGCGTTTTTTTTATGAATATAAATCTATGCATGATGTTGGGGTCTTTAGCAGTTGATTTTTATCGTTTATTTCCTTTGGTTTTAAATTGACTTGAACTGATTAAAAGGTTGGTCAGAAAATAAAAATCATGAGTTTTTGCCTCTGCCTATGAAATTTTCAAAATAATCCTTACATTTGCACCCCCAATCGAAAGTTCTTTTTTTGAATGGATTTGGGAGTTTCGGACTATTTCCGAGACGCTATCACCAAAAAAAATTAAACTATGGCTAAGGAAATTTCTGGCTATGTAAAGTTGCAGGTTAAGGGCGGCCAGGCCAACCCTGCACCTCCTGTTGGACCGGCATTAGGTTCCAAAGGTGTTAACATTATGGAGTTTTGCAAACAATACAATGCAAGAACTCAAGATAAAATGGGTAAGGTATTACCTGTTTTGATTACTGTTTACACAGACAAATCATTTGACTTCATCATCAAGACTCCGCCAGCAGCTGTTCAGTTGTTGGAGGCAAGCAAGCTTCAAAGTGGTTCCAAAGAGCCTAACCGCCTAAAGGTGGGTAAGGTAACTTGGTCACAGGTAGAGGCTATTGCAAAAGACAAGATGTCTGATCTCAACTGCTTTACTGAAGAGAGTGCCATGAAAATGGTTGCTGGAACAGCAAGAAGCATGGGCATCACTGTTGATGGCAAAGCACCCTGGGAAAATTAATCCATCACAACTTTAAAACAAACAAGATGGGAATCACAAAAAAAAGAAAAGCAGTTGCCAATAAAGTGGATGATAAAAAAGTTTATTCACTATCAGAAGCATCGAGCCTAGTCAAAGAAATCAACTGCACAAAATTTGACAGCTCAGTAGACCTACATATACGTTTGGGAGTTGATCCAAAGAAAGCTGATCAAGCTATTCGCGGAACAGTTACACTTCCACATGGTACTGGTAAAACAAAGAAAGTATTGGTGCTTTGCACCCCTGATAAAGAAGCCGAAGCAACAGCTGCTGGTGCTGATTTTGTTGGATTGGATGAATTTATTCAAAAAATCGAAACTGGGTGGACAGACATTGATGTTATCATTGCAACACCTTCTGTTATGCCTAAGATCGGTAAGTTGGGTAAAGTATTAGGCCCACGTAACTTGATGCCAAACCCTAAGACTGGAACCGTTACAAACAATGTAGCTGATGCAGTGAATGATGTTAAAGCGGGTAAAGTAGCGTTCAAAGTTGATAAAGCAGGTATCGTTCATGCTTCTATTGGAAGGGTGAGTTTTACTCCAGAAAAAATAACAGAGAACAGTTTAGAGTTTCTTAATGCGATTATTAAGGCTAAACCTTCTACATCGAAAGGAACGTATTTGAAAAGCGTATTCATGGCTAGTACTATGAGTCCAGCTATTTCGGTTGACACTAAAGTGCTCATTCACTGATCACTCTAGTTTACATTAAAAAAAATTAAAACGCTTTATCATGACAAAGCAAGAAAAAAATGAAGTAATTGAAATACTGAAAGAGAAATTCGGACAGTACAACAATTTTTATATCACCAATACTGAATCACTTTCTGTTGAGCAGATTGGAAAACTTAGACGCGTTTGTTTCAGCAAGAATGTTGAAATGAAAGTGGCAAAGAATACATTGATCCGTAAGGCATTGGAGCAACTTGATGAAACGAAGTATCAAGGTGCTTTCGAATCGTTGAATGGCGTTACAGCCCTTATGTTCTCTGAGAGTGCAAAAGAGCCTGCGTTGATTCTTACTGGATTCAGAAAAGACATCAATACACCAAAGCCTGTTTTGAAAGCAGCGTTTATCAATGGTGATATTTTTGTTGGTGATGATCAACTTGCCGTTCTTAAAGATCTTAAGAGCAAGAATGATCTTATCGGTGAAGTTATCGGATTGTTGCAATCTCCTGCTAAGCGTGTGCTTGCTGGATTGTTACAGCATCACGAGAAGCAAGCTGAAGCTGCTCCTGCAGAATAAACAAAAGAGTATAAAACCCAACGCCACTGAGGTTAAAACGTGGCATATTAATAACCATCCGCTGGAGCTTTGGCTTTGAAAGCGGTTTAAAAAGTAAAAACATGGCAGACATTAAAGCATTAGCCGAACAACTAGTAGGCTTGACAGTAAAAGAAGTACAAGAATTAGCTGATGTATTGAAAGCTGATTACGGAATTGAACCAGCTGCTGCAGCTGTTGTTGTAGCTGCATCTGGCGACGGTGGTGGCGGAGCTGCTGCTGCAGAAAAAACAGCATTTGATGTAATCCTGGTTTCAGGAGGCGCAAGCAAATTGGGTGTTGTTAAAGTGGTTAAAGAACTTACAGGATTAGGCTTGAAAGAAGCAAAAGACCTAGTTGATGGTGCTCCAAAGGCTGTTAAAGAAGGTATTTCTAAAGCTGAAGCTGACGATATCGCAGCTAAACTTAAAGAAGCTGGTGCTGAAGTTGAGGTTAAATAACCTTACTTACCAATCGAATAAAAGAGCCGGATTTATTCCGGCTTTTTTTATGCCTAAATCTTGAGAGTTAGAGGCAATAAATTTTTTCATTACAGCCTTTTTTCTTAACTTCGCCTTCCTTTAAATTAGGCCTAATACGATTTAAACCCAATCTTGTTGTAACTGATTGATTTTTAATTAATTGCATTTAGTGAGACAAGTCATGGATTTCAATCGTATTGTATATATAATAACACTTTAAACCACGAATAGACTATGTCTTCAGCGAAAGTGGCTTCAAACAGGGTGCATTTTGGTAAAGTAAAGCACCTGGCGGAAACGCCCGACCTTTTGGAAATTCAGATTCAGTCTTTCAAAGACTATTTTCAGCTCGAAACAACGCCTGATAAGCGTAACAACGAGGGACTTTTCAAAGTATTCAAAGAGAATTTTCCTATCAATGACACCAGGAACATCTTCATGTTGGAGTTCCTTGATTATTTCATTGATCCACCCCGTTACACCATTGAAGAATGTATGGAGCGTGGGTTAACTTATGCAGTTCCGCTTAAGGCGAAGTTGCGTTTAAGTTGTAACGATGAAGAGCACGTAGATTTCCAAACTATTGTTCAGGATGTGTTTCTTGGTAACATTCCTTACATGACCCCACGTGGTACATTTGTAATCAATGGCGCTGAGCGTGTTGTTGTTTCACAGCTACATCGTTCACCAGGTGTATTCTTTGGACAATCATTACATCCAAACGGAACTAAAATATATTCTGCCCGTGTTATACCATTTAAAGGTGCATGGATGGAATTTGCAACAGACATCAATAATGTGATGTATGCGTATATCGATCGTAAGAAAAAGTTCCCTGTAACTACATTATTGCGTTCAATTGGATTTGAAACAGATAAGGATATCCTTGAACTTTTCGGCATGGCTGATGAAGTTAAAGCAGATAAGAAAACCTTAACGGCTATGATCGGTAAGCGTTTGGCTGCAAGGGTACTTAAGACTTGGGTTGAAGATTTTGTGGATGAAGATTCTGGAGAGGTTGTTTCCTTAGAAAGAAATGAAGTTACCCTTGAGCGTGATAAAGTATTGACTGAACAAGATGTTGCGTTGATTCTTGAAGCTGAAGTGAAGAGTGTATTCATCCAAAAGGAAGAAGTAAGTGGTGACTATGCAATCATCTACAATACCTTGAATAAAGATACTTCTAACTCTGAGTTGGAAGCGGTTCAACATATCTACAAACAACTTCGTGGTGCTGATGCGCCAGATAATGAAACTGCACGTGGCATTATCGATAAGTTGTTCTTCAGTGATAAGCGTTATGATTTAGGTGAAGTTGGTCGTTACAAGATCAACAAGAAGCTAAATCTTAACTATGCATTGAATCAAAAAACATTAACTAAAGAAGATATCATTGAGATCATCAAATACCTTGTTCGTTTGACCAATGGTAAGGCTGAGATTGATGATATTGATCACTTGAGCAATAGACGTGTACGTACTGTAGGGGAGCAACTTTATGCTCAATTCGGTGTCGGATTGGCTAGGATGGCAAGAACCATTCGTGAGCGTATGAACGTTCGCGATAATGAAGTATTTACTCCTGTTGATTTGATTAATGCACGTACATTATCTTCTGTAATCAATTCATTCTTTGGTACATCTCAGTTATCACAGTTCCTTGACCAAACAAACCCACTGAGTGAGATCACGCATAAGCGTCGTATCTCCGCACTCGGCCCAGGTGGTTTGAGTAGAGAGCGTGCTGGATTTGAGGTTCGTGACGTACACTATTCGCACTATGGTCGTCTTTGTACCATTGAAACTCCGGAAGGTCCAAACATTGGATTGATTTCTACTCTTTGCGTTCACGCAAAGATTAATGAAATGGGATTCATTGAAACTCCATACCGTAAGGTGACTAATGGTAAAGTAGAGGTTAAGAAATTAACGTACTTGAGTGCAGAAGAAGAGGATACGGCAAAGATTGCACAGGCTAACGTTCCATTGACGGATAAACATGAATTTTCTGAAGATAAAATTAAGGCAAGGCAAACAGGTGACTTCCCTATACTTGAACCAAATGAAGTAGAGTACATGGACGTTGCGCCAAACCAGATTGTTGGTTTGAGTGCATCCCTAATTCCTTTCCTTGAGCATGATGATGCTAACCGTGCGTTGATGGGATCAAACATGCAACGTCAAGCTGTTCCGTTGATTAAGCCACAGGCTCCAATTGTAGGAACAGGTCTTGAAGCAAAAGCTGCCCGTGATGCTAGAATTCAGTTGCACTCTGAAGGTGAAGGCGTTGTTGAGTTTGTAGATGCAAATGAAATTCATGTTCGTTATGAGCGTGATGAAGCAATGAAGTTGGTGAGTTTTGAAGATGATTTAAAAGTGTACAAGCTGACTAAGTTCATCAAAACAAACCAAGAAACGTCAATCACATTAAGACCAGCTGTAGCAAAAGGACAACGTGTTAAAAATGGCGATTTCCTTACAGAAGGTTATGCGGTTAAGAATGGGGAACTTGCATTAGGAAGAAACTTGAAAGTGGTATTCATGCCATGGAAAGGGTACAACTTCGAGGATGCGATTGTAATCAATGAAAAAGTAGTAAGCGAAGATCTGTTTACTTCAATCCATATTTCTGAATTCGAACTAGAAGTTAGGGATACAAAATTGGGTGAAGAAGAACTTACTCCAGATATTCCAAACGTATCAGAAGAGGCTACAAAAGACCTTGATCAGTATGGTATCATTCGTATTGGTGCACAGGTTAAAGAAGGCGACATTTTGATCGGTAAGATTACACCTAAAGGGGAGAGCGATCCAACACCTGAAGAAAAACTTCTTCGTGCCATCTTTGGTGACAAAGCGGGAGACGCGAAAGATGCTTCATTGAAGGCGCCAAGTGGAACAGAAGGTGTAGTTATTGGAAAGAAACTTTTCCAACGTGCTAAAAAAGATAAGAACTCAAAAACAAAGGAAAAAGCAGCCATTGAAAAATTGGAAGCACTCCATGTTCAAAATGAGAAAGATCTTTTGGAATTGCTTGTTGGTAAACTTCAGACATTACTAAAAGACAAATCATCTTCTGGTGTTTCTAATAATTTTGGTGAAGTAATAATTGGTAAAGGTGCTAAGTTCAATGCTAAAGCGTTGACTGGAATCGATTATCAAAATATTAATCCACTGGGTTGGACTGGTGATGCAGATATTGATCAAGCGATCAATACCCTTCTTCACAACTACAACATCAAGTATAATGAAGAGTTAGGTCGATACAAACGTGAGAAGTTCAATATCTCTATTGGTGATGAATTACCTGCTGGCGTACTAAAACTAGCTAAAGTATACCTTGCTGTTAAGCGTAAGCTGAAAGTGGGTGATAAGATGGCAGGACGTCACGGAAACAAAGGTATCGTAGCTAAAATTGTACGTGCAGAAGATATGCCGTTCTTAGAAGACGGCACTCCAGTAGATATCGTATTGAATCCACTAGGGGTACCTTCAAGGATGAACCTTGGTCAGATCTATGAAACTATCTTAGGATGGGCTGGTGAAAAACTTGGATTGAGATTCTCTACACCAATATTTGATGGTGCTACAGTAGATGAAATCAAAGGACTTATTGATCAAGCAGGTCTTCCAAGTTTTGGTCATACTTACTTGTATGATGGAGAAACAGGAGATCGTTTCCATCAGAAGGCTACAGTGGGTATCATCTATATGTTGAAACTACACCACATGGTGGATGATAAAATGCATGCTCGTTCAATCGGACCATATAGTCTCATTACTCAACAACCGTTGGGTGGTAAAGCTCAATTTGGTGGTCAGCGTTTTGGTGAGATGGAAGTATGGGCTCTTGAGGCGTATGGTGCTTCTAATATCCTTCAGGAATTGCTAACGTTGAAGTCTGATGACATCATCGGTAGAGCGAAGACCTACGAAGCGATTGTGAAGGGCGATAATGTACCAAAAGCAGGTATTCCTGAATCCTTTAATGTACTTGTACATGAGTTACGCGGATTAGGACTTGACCTTAAGTTTGAGAACTAGGCCGTAACCAAGCTATATTTCAAAAGCTATCCGAAAGGATAGCTTTTTTTTTGACTATTGCTTTTGGAAGTATCTATTTTATTAAACAAATTGGATAAAAAAAATTACATTTATTAGACTCATTTTGAATCTAAGTAAATAGTTGTCATTAAAAAACTAATTGATTGGATGCTCTGATAATAGATAAGCTTAAGCGTTTCAGCTCGATTGATTTCATGGACATGGACTTTGATACCTTGTTTGCTAATCGACGTGACATAAAGTATGTGATTTCTATTGATAGACTTGATGGAATACTTGAGGATTTAGTTAATAACTATGATATATTGGTTCGTGATGGAAAGGGCTATGCTAAATACAACACAGCATATTTTGATACAAATCAATTCGGTTTGTATCATGATCATCATAACGGGAAAGGGCATAGGAATAAGTTAAGGCTTAGAACATATGAGGATGGGGCTAGTTTTCTAGAAGTGAAGCGAAAAAGCAATACTGGTCTAACATTAAAACATAGAGTGCCCATAGAGCGGGATGGTTTTTACTTGGGTAAGTATGCTGATTTTATTCAGTCTTCGTTGAATCAATCTTGTAAAGACTTTTCAGAAAAATTAGAGGTGACATACCAACGCATTACATTTTATAGTAGACAAAAAACAGAAAAAATTACGTTAGACGTTGGACTAACATATAAGTTAGGGGATACAGTATTATCGCTTGAAGGATTGTTATTAGGTGAAAGTAAGGGCATGCATCAATCACATTCTTTCTTTAATAATTATATGAGGCAAGCGCGAATACATTCCACCTCTTTTAGCAAGTATTGTTATGGGATAGCTAATTTGGAAGCCTCTGTAAAAAGCAATAATTTTAAACCACTGATAAGACAAGTTCAGAAAATAATACAATCAAATGCAATTACTTCAAATATCTCTTGACACAGCTTGGGTTGAAATTACGCCAATTCTCGGCATAAAGCTCGCCATTGATTTATTGTCTGTGTTAGTATTGGTGCGTGGTGTTTATTTAAACAAGCATCATAGGACAGATTTATTTCTTACTTTTTTTTCATTTAATATTATTGTTTTTTTTATTAGTTATTTATTGAATCGTGTGGAAATGAGTACTGGGGCAGCATTTGGCTTATTTGCTATTTTTTCTATATTGCGATATCGAACTGAGGGTATTTCTGCGCGTGATATGACCTATCTTTTTTTATGTATAGCAATTGGTTTGATTACTGCAGTGAGTAGGGGAAATATTACAGAGCATTTTATAATTTCTGCGTTTATCATTTTATTGACTATTTTATTGGAGTCCGGATTTGTATTGAAGAATAGGGCTTGCATGAGAATTGTTTTTGATAGAACAGATTTAATCCATCCAGAAAAACGAAATGAGTTAATTGAAGAATTAGAGAATAGAACAGGATTCAAGATTAATCATATTGAATTTGAGGATATTGATTACCTAAAGGACAGTGTTGTTGTCCAAATTTATTATGCACATAAGTAGGATTTTTATCACTTTTTTATTGATTGTATTAACCGGAAGCCTAGTTGCCCAGCCAACAAAAGTTGACCCAACTGACAGGCAGGGATGGGTAGTCTCTAAATTCGCTTTAGACTTACATAAAAAATGGAAAGTAGAAGCTGAATACCAAAGAAGGTATTATAAAAATATCTCTGCCTATTATGGGTCTTTTTATGGGTTGAATGTTCAGAAAAAGCTGAACAAGAGCTTTACGCTGGAAGCTGATTACATGTTATCCAAGATATTTCGAGGAACCTACAATTCATATAGTGCAGGATTCAGTATAGAAAAAAAATTAGGGGACATAAAATCCGATCTAAGAATACTATATCAAAATCAAACCCTGGATTATTATAAGGTTACACGTGAAACTACTTTTAAAAATATTATTAGGGCACGATTTCGATTTCGCTATCCGATTATTAAAAAATTTGACATCACTGTGTCCACAGAACCGATTTGGAAGTATCAATCCTCCTTTAAGATTGACAACTATCGGCATGAAGTATCGTTGAAATATAGTCCAACTAAACGATGGGATTGTCAAGTTTTCTACATAAATAGACCTGATTTCAGTAAATCCTATAGGCGTCAATTTCATATTTTTGGACTTGGGTTGAATTATCAACTAAAGCTGTAGTAACTTTGTTAAATAGCCATGGATAAGAAAGAACTACAGATCATTGGCAAAGTCATAAAACGTGCCCTAAAGGAAGATGTTGGTGGTGGTGATATTACTTCATTAGCAACAATTCATCCTCGTCAACGTTCTATTGGTATTATACTTGTTAAAGAGCCTTGCATAATTGCCGGTGTAGAATTGGCTCAGTTAATCTCCCAGATAGTTGATCCATCTATAGTATGTTCTTTTTCGGTAAAAGACGGAGATCGTGTTGCTGCTCATAAAACCATTGGTAAATTAGAAGGTTCAACAATAAGTATTTTGAAGGCCGAGCGCTTAATTCTCAATTGTATGCAGCGGATGAGCGGGATAGCAACCAAGACAAATAATCTGGTTAAAATCATTGCTCCTTTTGGTGCCAAGCTGCTTGATACCCGGAAAACTACTCCCAATAATAGGCTTTTGGAAAAATGGGCTGTGCGTATTGGCGGTGGGGTTAACCATAGGATGGGTTTGTATGATGCGATACTTATCAAAGACAATCATATTGCAGCAGCAGGTGGGATTAAAGAAGCACTTAAGCGATCTAAAGCATATATCAAAAAAGAGAAGTTATCGATTCCCGTCATAGTCGAAGTGAAAAATGAAAAGGAGTTTGGCGAAGTGGTAAATGAAGCTATGGTAGATAGGGTTTTATTGGATAATTTTACTCCGGAAAAACTGAAGCGAATTGTGGGAATCAATAAGAAGAAAAAGGTATTGGAAGCTTCGGGGGGGATAAATAAAAAAAACATCAAGTTGTTCGCGCAGACAGGCGTAGATTTTATTTCTGTTGGCGACATAACACATCATATAGAGTCCATTGATATTTCATTAAAAATTCATTAGACATTGTTTACAGAAGAATTAAATCGAGTTGGATATATCAGTAGGTCGGTGCCTACGGATAAAGATTTGCGCACGTTGATTCTTGAACTCAAGAAACAAAAAAATGCTGTTATACTTGCCCATTATTATGTGAGTGCAGAGATACAGGCATTAGCAGATGTGGTCGGTGATAGTTTAGCATTGGCTCACGCAGCTAAGAAAACAGATGCTGACATCATTTTATTTTGTGGAGTTCATTTTATGGCAGAGACTGCCAAGATATTAAACCCAACTAAAAAAGTATTGTTGCCTGATCTTAATGCGGGATGTTCTTTGGCTGATTCAACTCCTACTGCTGATTTCGAAGCGTTTAAATCTGCACATCCAGGTGCTGTTGTAGTTAGTTATATTAATTGTTCAGCTGAAGTGAAGGCTATGAGTGATATCATTTGTACTTCTTCCAATGCAGTTGATGTGGTCAATTCTGTTCCTGCGGGTAAGAAAATAATTTTTGCACCAGATAAAAATCTGGGAACCTATGTGGCTAAACAAACGGGGAGGGATTTGATTTTATGGGATGGTGCATGTGTTGTTCATGTTAATATATCAATTGACAAATTGATTGCTTTACAGGCACGATTTCCAGAAGCTGAATTGATTGCTCATCCGGAATGTGAGCCCGAGATCCTAGATCGTGCTGATTTTATAGGGTCTACAAAAGCACTTATTGAGTATGCTAAAGTATCTCCTGTAAATACATTCATTATTGCTACAGAGGCTGGAATATTGTATAAGATGAGGGAGTTGGTTCCAGAGAAAAAGTTGATACCGGCTCCAGCATTAGAGACAAACTCTTGTGCTTGTTCTGAATGTCCTTATATGAAAATGAATACGCTTGAAAAGGTATTTAATGCTTTGTATTATGAATTGCCTGAGATTACATTATCTGATGACATTATCAGTAAAGCTTCAGTTGCAATGAATAATATGATGGCAATAAAATAATGGTGAAAATGGAACATTTTGACGTGGCTATCATGGGATCTGGCATAGCTGGATTGTCGTTGGTGAATTATCTTCAAGAGTTGTCGGTTGAAAAAGGTAAGGATATATCTGTAGCGATCATCGCCAAAGGCAGATTTGATCAAACTAATACCAACTGGGCACAAGGGGGCATTGCTGCTGTAACGTCTGCGTCGGATAGTTTTCAATCGCATATCGATGATACCTTGGTTGCAGGGGGAAATTCCAACAATATTAAGATTGTTGAACAGGTTGTGAGTTCAGCACCTGAGGTGATTGATGACCTGATTAGATGGGGAATGGATTTTGATAGAACTGAGAAGGGGAGTTTCGACTTAGTTAAAGAGGGAGGTCATCAGTTTAGCAGAATTTGGCATCATAAAGATGCAACGGGTGCAGCTATACAATCAACTTTGACAGAGAAGGCTACAAAATTATCTCAGGTTGCTTATTTTGAATACAATGCTGTAACACAAATAGAGCGAGCACAATCTGGGGTATTTTATTTGAAACTTCAGCATATCGAAAATCAATCTCTTCGTACTATATCAGCAGACACCGTGGTGTTGGCAGGAGGAGGAATTGGAGCGCTTTACGCCAAGACAACCAATCAGCCTATATGTACCGGGGATTCTATATTCTTTGCAAAGGAGCTTGGTGCGTCACTCAAAGAATTATGCTACGTTCAGTTTCACCCCACTGGATTGTACAGTGATAAGCAAACAACTTATTTAATTACAGAAGCGATAAGAGGTGCTGGTGCTATTTTACGAAATGAGAAGGGTGAACCTTTTATGAAGCAATATGATGAGAGAGCTGATTTAGCTCCTAGGGATATTGTTTCCCGTGCTATTTTTTCAGAAATGAAAAAGACTGGAGCCAAGCATATTTTTTTAGATGCGACACAGTTAGGTGATGAAAAAATAAAGACTCATTTTCCAACAATATACTCGTATTGTATAGATAATATGGGGTTAGATATTTCGAAAGAATGGATACCTGTAGTGCCTACGCAGCATTATTTATGCGGTGGTATTGAAGTGAGTGATTCTGGTAAGACTTCCATTGAAGGCTTATATGCAATTGGAGAATGTGCTAATACTGGTTTACATGGGGCAAATCGACTTGCTTCAAATTCACTGTTGGAAGCGGTTTATTTTGCAAAAAAAGCAGCAGTTGAAATATTCAATACCAAATCGCCTAAAAAAGATTCAATTGAAGTAGAACATGAATTCACTGACTTTCCAATAAAGAAATTATCACGAGAATCATTACAGCAAAAGATGTCGGAAAATGCTGCCATAATAAAGAGAACAGATAACATGCAGGATATGGTAGACTGGATAACGAATACATTGTCTACTAGTCCAGTTTTGAATCACTATACATTAGCAGATATTGAAACAAATCACATGTATTATATCGCATTGTGGTTGCTTGAAGATGCTTTAGATCAGAAGCAGAATATTGGCGTACATTTTAATGAATCACTCTAACTATATAGAAGGTGATGCAATGTAGATTACATGAAAAAAGAAGTAATCCAATAGATTAACGCCGCAAGTAAAGCACTAACAGGTATTGTTAGAATCCAAGCTACCATAAGAGAGGAAGTTACTCCCCATCGAACAGCACTTAATCTTTTTGTAGCGCCTACGCCTATTATTGATCCTGTGATCGTATGTGTTGTTGAAACAGGGATTCCCATTTGGCCAGTGAAAAATAACGTAAATGCACCAGCTGTTTCTGCAGCAACTCCTTCTAATGGAGTTACCTTGGTGATCTTCGTTCCCATTGTTTTTACAATTTTCCAGCCTCCACTCATTGTACCAATTCCGATGGCAAGGTAGCAGGCAACGGGAACCCAATTAGGGAGTTGTCCGAAGTCTTGTATGTTTCCACTCGCTATTAATGCTGCACCAATGATTCCCATTACTTTTTGAGCATCGTTGCCACCGTGGCCTATGCTAAATGCAGCGGAACTAAACAATTGAAGTTTTTTGAACATATTGGCAACTGTATAGGCAGTTGGTTTTCTAATTTTTTCTACATACAAATAGATGAACATGAAGAGTAATGATGTCAGCGCAATGCCCCAAACGATAATATGATTATCTGATTTTTCAATATCTTTTTTGAATGATTTTTCTATATCAAATTTCTCAATTTTTGTTTTGATCTTATTGATATTTTTAGATGCTAATGGGTATAAAGCACTTAATTGCATTAGGGTGCTATCTAAGGATAATTCTTTATTGAGGTATTTTTTTAATGGGACTTTATATTTTTCTGTTTCTACTTTTGC
>CANGBH010000009.1 GCA_947451935.1 Chitinophagaceae bacterium | reverse complement strand
TTTTTTGGTCAGTCGACAAATATACCTTTTGGTTGGTTGGTTGAAACAACTAGTTATTCACACCATTATGAACAAAAAACAGGCAGTAATTGACATTTTTTAGGGCAAAATGTGGATGTTTTGCAGGATGTCTGAATAACTACAACTAGGCCTTATCGACATCGTATTTAAGTCCCATCTCAGCCCTAATTCTATCTAAAGTCTCCATCAAATCTAATGTATCAGACAGAGGATAAATTGGACTTTCTGTTAGTCCTTGAGCTAGGCACTCCTGAACATGACGGATTTCATATTGATAGCCAAATCCTGACTCTCTCCCCACAGGTATTTCAGTACGGCTGTCAACCTTGTCAGGGTAATAATAGATGGTGGAGCTAGGTTCATAAAATCGGCTAGATAAGCGAATTCTACCTTCTGTTCCAAATATATCCGCATCAGTCTCTAGGTTAGAAACTAATGTAGAAAACAAAGTGGCTGTGCTACCGTTCTTGTATTTAAATATGATTGAGCATTGATTATCCACCCCGGTATCGGCAGGATCCATAGTAGCCAAAATAGAGTCCGGTTTTCCCAATAAAGACTGAGCAAAAAACACTGTGTAAATGCCAATATCAAGCAAGGCGCCTCCGCCCAATGCCGGATTATATAAACGATCTGGTATAGGTGGCGTAGGCTTAAACCCAAAATTTGCCATTACCCCTTTAATCTCCCCTATCTTACCTTGATCAATCATCTCCCTAACTTTTAGGTAATGGGGAAGAAAACGGCTCCAAAGAGCCTCCATTAAAAACACCTTATTTACTCTGGCCAATTCCACCATTTCTAATGCTTGTTTCGAATTGATAGCAAAAGCCTTTTCACATAAAACAGCTTTACCGTGTTTCAGACAAAGCAATGTATGCTCATGGTGCATCGCATGCGGACTAGCTACATAAATGGCATCCACTTCAGGGTCTGAAACCAACTCCTCATAAGAACCATATGCTTTTTGTGCAGGATATTCTTTTGTGAATTCTAGGGCTGTTTGTTTATTTCGTGAAGCTACTGCATAGAGCTCCCCTCCTTCTACCAACTTCAAATCCGATGCAAACTTTTTTGCAATCCTACCGCACGCGAGAATACCCCATTTTATTTGCATACCTTTTTTTATTGAAATAGATGTTAGACATTAGACGTTAGATGATAGATGTTAGATGTAAGAAGTTAGACGCTAGAAGATGGATGTTAGTTATAGTTTAAATATGCAAACAGTAGATTATACTATTTAGTCAGAACTAACATCTAACTTCTATCATCTAACGTCTAATTAACTTTTTTCTCCGCCCTTTTTTTCAAATCATCTATTCCTATAGTCATCATTCTGCCGATAGGCTTGCCATTTCTGTAACTGATTAAGATAAGTTTTATGGCATCAACGGGGACTTCAATTGAGGTGCCATCATATTTTGCATAATGATTATCAGGATACGAATTATCAAAACTATAATGAATGTCGAGCCCTGAAATCTCTGAATCGAAGTCTACTAGCAACTTGTTTTTTTCGCCCTTCTTCACATTGACTAATGGATCATAAATACTAGGTGCATACTTTCTATCTGCAAAATTGAAACGGTCGAAATGATCTTCAACACGCGTGATGAAATCATCCCAATTTCTAGTCTTTTTAGGAGACCATGCAATTTCAGAAACTGCAAGACTTCTAGGCCATATCATATATTGCAAATGACGTGTATTAAAAATCTGTTCTGTCCATTCATTTGCTTGAGCACCTTTTATCACTTTGGGATCAACCCCTTCTGGAACTGGTTCAAATGAGTATGTTTTACTTAATCTTAATAATGCATATACAGGAGGCTCTATAGCAGGATCTGATTGCATGAAATCTAAGTACACGTGACTATTAGGTGTCATAACCACTTCATGTCCTTTTTTAGCAGCATCGATTCCACCTTCCATTCCTCTCCAACTCATAACGGCTGCACCTTCAACCAAACCACCTTCAAGGATCTCGTCCCAGCCCATCATTTTCTTTCCTTTTGAGTTGATGATTTTATTCACGCGACCAACAAAGTATGATTGAACTTCATGTTGATTTTTTAAATTCTCTCGTTGCATAAGCGCTTTAACTTGATCGCTTTTCTCCCAGAAATTCTTTGCACACTCATCGCCTCCCATATGGATATATTCAAAAGGGAAAAGAGTAGCGATTTCACCAAATACTTTATCTAAGAATTCATACACTTTTTCATTTGCAGGACAAAGCGTGTTATCCACCATAGCAGTGAATCCTGTGTCACTCCAATCCATGAATGGCTCACCAGAGTTCACTTTATATTTTCCAGGCGTAGAACTTAATTCAGGATAGGCCGCTACTGCAGCAAGGCTATGTCCTGGAACATCAACCTCTGGCATAATATCTACATATTTTTCTTTTGCATACTTAACAAGATCTTTAATATCTTCTTGAGTATAGAACCCTCCATAATTGCGGGGTTCATCATCTGCGGGCTGACTGAAATAATTAAATTGGCCGGTCTTCTTCACATTCCACGCACCGACTTCAGTCAACTTAGGCAAGCTTTTGATTTCAATTCTCCATCCTTGGTCATCCGTAAGATGCAGGTGAAGCATGTTGAATTTGTAGCGAACCATATCATCAATGAATTCTTTTACTTCTTGTTTGGTGAAGAAGTGCCTAGACACATCAAACATCAATCCTCTCCAACCAAAACGTGGTTTATCCATGATGCTTACAGCTGGTACTGTCCAAGCTATACCTTTGATTACTTTTTTGCTTTCAATTTCGTTAGGCAGCAATTGCAATAAGGTTTGAACACCATAAAATAAACCAGCTGGCTTATTGGCAGTTATTTTAACCCCTGTAGCTGAAGATGCTAAACGATATCCCTCACTACCAAGGTCTTTATCTTCCGATTTCAATATGCTCAATTGGATTGAGTTAGTCGTTGCAGCTGATCCAGTATTTACTTTTAATTTGAAGCCGGCTGCCTTTTCAAAAGACGCATTCAATTCGTTCGCAACACCTAGACTTGCATCATCTTTACCAATTGAAATTTGTGTTGAGGCAGTTACTTTAAACGAACCAACACCTTGCTTTAGTTCTGTAGGTTCAGGGATGATGGCGATTTTTGTTGATTGCGCAACAGAGGCAAGCATCATGCAGGCTGCGCTAAAGGCAAGTATTATTTTTTTCATTTCGTTAGATTGAAAAAGCAATTTAAGGTAAATAAACAAATAGTCAAGTGACAATGCCATTTAGCCAATGCGATTTTTTGCTGAAGGCTATTTTATCAAACTTTTGGAAAAAAAATGAATAGATATGCATGCCTCTCGTCATAATTAACGTCTAATCAACAAATAATATTCTTATTTTGTAGTTCAGAATACAACAACATGAAAAAAATAATCACCCTTTTCTGTGGAATGGTCATATTCGTTTCACTTTTAGTAGCTCAGCCAAAATCAATTAACAATGCCATTGTTAAGGCAAAAACAGAAATGACTTTTCCTGAAAACGGCGGTATGGCCATTGCCGTTAGTCCAAGTGGCGGCGGAGATGGAGCGGCTATGTCCATGCCAGGTGGAATGGAAACGACCTCAACTATATATTATACCCCTGATTTCATGAAAACGGAAAGTCAATCAGACTTTGGGAATAATGTGACTATCATCGATAGAAAAAATAAAAAAACAACTACCCTCATTGAAGCTATGGGTAAGAAAATGGGATTTACTTCAACCGATGCAGAGAATGAAGCGATGATGGCTCAAATGGATTCCATGAGGCAATTGAAAAAGGATACCCTTCAGGCCATGGGCATTACATTCAAAGAGGATAAGCCCGAATTGATTTATTCTGAAGAAACCAAAAAGATAGCTGGCTATGTATGTAAAAAAGTAACCATTAAGAGTAAAGGGAGGAATGGCAAAATAGATGAGACTGCTATTTGGTACAACCCGGAATTTAAAATTGCATCCGAATCAACAAAACCTGGTAGCAAATCTGGGTTTGGTGGACGAGGTGGTATGATGTCGATGATGTCAACTCCAGGAATGGAATTAATTGAAGGGTTCCCTATGGAATACGAAATATCCAGAGATAATGGTTTCAAAATTCACATGACGGTATTAAAAGTTCAGGTAGACGCTTCTATCGACGACAAAATCTTTGAAATTCCTAAAGGATATGATATCAAGCCAATGGGCAGTGTGATGGGCGGAAAAGGATTCTCTATGAGAATAGAAAGTAATGAGCATTAATTCATTTTAGATAATATAAAAAAGG
Organism: Chitinophagaceae bacterium; assembly: GCA_947451935.1. Lineage (GTDB taxonomy): Bacteria > Bacteroidota > Bacteroidia > Chitinophagales > Chitinophagaceae > Pollutibacter. The sequence goes on along the minus strand of CANGBH010000009.1, from coordinate 57,770 downwards.
GACGCAGGCACAAAGGCATAAATGAAAAGGGGCATAGGCACAAAGGCACATAGTAATTAAACCATTTTTTTGTCGTTTTTACTATGCCACTTTGTGCCTATGCCCCTTTGTGCCTATGCCCCTTTTTACATAGCGCCTCTGCTTTTTTAGTATCCCAATAATTAAACAACCAATACACCACCCTACTATACGATTGCATGCCCTCTGGTTGGTTGTTTAAATGCAGGAACTGCGTATAAAATCGAGTAGTTAACTCATCTATTGGTCCCTGATATTTCTGGATGTACGATTTGTAGATTTTCAAATCATATCTAGCTATAGAACCAAGTGAATCATATAATTTTTTTGAAGCTACACTGTCATATTTTTTGAGCGCGGCATTTGTATACAAGAACATTTCTAGGCTGGCAGAATACTTCAAGCTACTATCGGTGGAATGCACAGAAGCTAAGTAGCCAATAAAATTCGCGTCACTTTCTTTAGCATAGCCAAGTTGGTGGGCTACTTCATGTGCACTAGTGAAAGGCAAAAGAAAAACTGGAAGCCGATCATTCACCTGAGCTTCTCCAGAAAAAGGATTATAGTATCCTCCATAGCCCATATAATTTCCTAACACACCAAAAAGTGAAGCCTTAAATGAAGGATTTGAATACGTTAAAAAAGAATACTGCTTAGCCATTGAATCATACGCTTGACTTATGACACTAAGTTCTTTTTCCTTGTTGAATTGTTTAACACTTCGACCATCTGCATAGGTATTGGTCTCACTAAGCAAATAAGAAGCTAATTGATGCAGTTCATTTGGCGATGGTTCTTTATCACTCAACTTAAATTGTACGCCTACATTTTCTCTATAGTAGTTAAACCCCCAGAGAACTTGAAAAATTAACCAAGTCCAAACAATCAAAACAAGACCCTTTAACAATGCTTGTTTTAATTTGGGCCAAATGGGTTGTTCTGGGGACTTTTTTCTAAAAATTCGCAGAAACCGTAAAACTATGATCAGAATGATAAAAAAGTAGGTGATATCGCCTATACTGAATGGTATCCACCCCAAAACCGCCCTAAATACCTTAGATGTAAAGGAATAGAGCCCCTTTGTATACAACGATTCTACCCTTTCTGGTGAGTTCACGAACCAATTGGCACCAATAACCAATAACCCAAGTACAATAAAATTGGCATACTTTCGAATGGCCTTCATAAGTATAAAAATAGCCTGTTTTGAGGCAGCGACGTTAAAAAAGAGGTGATGTTGAATATTTCTTCTACTTTATCAGCCCAATAGGCACCAGTTCTTTTGGTGAATTAACTTGAACAACTTACATTTGCACTCCCTTAAAAGTACCAGTAATGACAGGGCGCCGGGATTTTGAAATAGCTTTTGTTGGATTAAAACCAGGCATAACTGAGTTTGAGTATACTATAGGGGATACGTTCTTTGATGCAGAAAAATCAGCTGAATTCAGCAATTGCAATGCTACTATCAAGCTTTTGCTTGATAAACATGCTACTTTCCTCCAATTGAAATTTGAAGTTGGTGGAAAAACAGACATGATTTGCAATCGCTGTGGTAATCCATTGGAAATCAACTTATGGGACGATTTTGAAGTCCTTGTAAAAATGGTTGAAAACCCTGAGGAAATGAATGCTAGCAATGATGATCCTGATGTAAGTTTCATTTCTTGGAATGAAACACACCTCGACATTCATGACTGGATTTATGAATTCATTCAACTGAGTATGCCAACCCATCCAGTTTGTGAAACGGACGAATTGGGCGAATCTACCTGCAACAAAGATGTACTAGCTATGCTAGAAAAATTGAAAGAAACAGAAGACAAACAAGAAAATACAATCTGGAAAGGATTGGATAAATTCAGAAATAACTAAAACAAGAAAAGATGCCAAATCCAAAACGCCGTCATTCTCAACAAAGAAGTGCTAAGAGAAGGACACATTACAAGGCTGAAACAGTAACACTGAGCAAAGACTCAACTACCGGAGAAATTCATGTACGCCACCGTGCACATGTAAGCGAAGGAAAGCTGATGTACAAAGGCAAGGTAGTAGCGGAGAAGTCCCCTATCAACTGATAAAAAGCTTATTTTCAATAAATTCCAACCACCACTTGAATAAAGTAGGTGCTTGGAATTTTTTATTTAGATTAATCTGAGGATATTTGTATCATGAATATTGGACTTGACATGATGGGCGGCGATTTCGCACCGCTTGAAGCCATAAAAGGGATCAAACTATTTAGAGAAGATAATCAAGATGCCCAACTAACCCTATTTGGAGATTCAGAGGCTATTAAAGCTCTCCTAGCGGAACATGGCATCGACCAAAATACCTGTACTCTTGTACACACAACACAGGTGATAGACATGCATGAGCACCCTACCAAGGCAATGCGTGAAAAACCAGATTCATCCATATCCATTGGATTTCAACACCTCGCAAAAGGAGATGTAGATGCTTTCATTAGCGCAGGAAATACGGGTGCTATGATGGTTGGATCTTTATTCAGCATTAAAGCCATTGAAGGTATTCATCGCCCGACTATCGGAGCATATATGCCAAGAGAAAATGGTAAACTTGGCTGGCTACTTGATGCAGGTATCAATTCAGATTGCAAACCAGAAAACCTAGTTCAATTTGCTATTTTAGGATCGCTTTTTGCAGAGCAAGTGCTTAACATTCCATCGCCTAGGGTTGGATTGATTAACATTGGAGAGGAAGAAGGAAAAGGAAACATATTGGCACAGGCAGCTTACCCACTTCTTAAGGAAGAAACATCGATAAATTTCATTGGCAACATAGAAGGTAGAGATATCTTTTTAGACAAAGCAGATGTGATGGTTTGCGAAGGATTCACAGGAAATGTGGTATTAAAACTTGCTGAAAGTGTTTATCCCTTTATACAAGCAAGAGGAATAAAAGATCCCTTTTTTGATATGTTTGAATTTGAGCAATATGGCGGCGTACCCGTACTTGGCGTAAACAAGCCAGTCATTATTGGCCACGGAATTTCACATGCCAAGGCATTTAAGAACATGATTACCCTTGCTGAACGTATGATTCAAAAGGACCTTCTAGGAAAAATAAAAGAAAAGTTTACGAAGTAACTTTTTGAGCTGATGGCATAAAGTAAATTACTAAAAATGCCGAAATAAGTACCCCAAGTATAAAACCGGCAGGGAAAAATACATACCACTTCCATTCATTCTTTTTCAGTGGCAATTCAGGACTATCAATAATCTCTATTGTTGGTGTCTCTTGAATTAATGCAGTTTTACTTATATCTAAACTCTTATTCAAGTCGCTATAAATAAGACTTAATAGCGATTTATCTCTTCGTGAAATCTCTAAATCTGCTTCTGTATTTATAAAAGATGGATTTGCATTGATTAAATCTTTTGATACACTCGTATATGTTCGTTGGTTCAATAGGCTAGAAACACTATCTGCCTTGTGCTGCAACCTTTCAACGTTAATGCGAAGCCTTCTTGTCTTAGTGTCGATATATAACTTTGAAACCTGGTCTAGTAAACGAAGACTTATCAACTGAGTTATACGTTCATTCTTAGTTGTTAACTCTAGACTAAAAATGCTTAGTTTTTTATCTGGCTTATATACCGAAAGCTCTTTTTCAATGATTCGCTTGTTAATAATTTGAAGGAGGCTATCTTCAACCCTAGTTCGCATGCCTGTTTGCATGGGGGTTGATGTTGGAAGAAAGATTTCTTTCTTTTCGGCTTTGGCAAGAAACTTATCAGCATAGCCGTTAGATGTGGCATAAACCCATGCAAGAGACCTTGTACTATCTTCTGGATCAGATGACAATAGTACTTTCTTTAAAAGAGTTGGGCTCTTAAGTAATTCAAGAATATTATCTCCAGCTAATATCCCAGAATTTCCAGAAAGCGAGCTCATATCCAAACCTACTTGGCCTGCCAAAGCAGAGAATAAACCGCCTGAAGTTTGCTTATTTTCTTCGATCACAAAGTTCACGCGGCCGGTATATGTAACACTTTTAAGTAAAGAAAATGATCCAGCCAATAGTGATACTATTATACCGGCGAATATAATCGTTCTTCTATGTTGCTTTAACTTTGTCATTTTTTTTAGGTTTTGAATCCAAACTTCACCCAATTTAAATTCAGGCTCTTCCCCCATCAAATTTAGTTCCATACGTTTTTTCTCCAGCTCCATTCGTTCCCGTTTAAGGCAATTTAGTACATTTCAAGTCGATTACAAACCCAAAGAGCAACCTGCACTAAACAGATAAACCATATTGGATTTAAAATTGGGAGAATATAATTTGATTTCCCTACGTGCAACTTGACCAAAAAAGTAAAGATTATTGATCCATTCATAGGTTACTCGACCACTTGTAGTCCAACGCTTTTGTTGAAGGCCAAACAAAAAGTCTGGTTGAGGTTGCTGGAAATATTGCTGCTCTATAGTTCCGGAAGAGCCTTTTCGGATTTGTTCAAGGCGCAACACAACCCTCATTCGAGGAATGGGGATATACTTTGTTTCCAAGATCAATCTATCGGCATTATTCCCCATCCAATCGCCAATTAAATAGCCATTGTTACTATATTCTTGAGCAGGTAATAAATTTCGATAGACAAAAGGATTAATACGGGTGTAATCAACGCTGCATGTTAAATTTGGAAGAAAGGGAAGATTAGTTATTGAACCACCTACATTAAATGCTATTTGAGTTCGACTTCGCTTCGCACTAAATATTGCAGATGGACTAAATTCATCTACTAAAAGAGCGGTATAAAGTTGGGCATTTTTAATTTGATTACGCGAGGACAATTGCATAAAAAATTGAGTATTTGATCCTGCGTTAATATTTGTTCCTGAAACGTATTGATCCCAGGCCTTATAAAACATCAACGGAAGAACATACCCAAGTTGAATATGATCATTATATACGACAGACTCCCCTAACACCATGGTTAATCCTCTCATAAGTCTCATTGAAAATGCATGGGAAACCATGTATTTAGGAATCATCTGTAATCTTTGTCCTCCAAATACACCACCATTCGATGCAATATAGCTATTGGGCGTATCTACTAACCGAGATGCCAATACAGCATGCATATATTCAAACCTCAGCCAAGGTAGGATTTGCTGAGAGAATCTCATGTAAGGATAACTAGGAGCCTTAGTAGAATAAATCACATTACCATTAAGTCCATAACCAAGAACGTACTGTTCTTTGCCAACAGCAAATAATCCATTTTTCCATTGGTAAGTCATCGTTGCCCTTACGTCGCTATAGTTTAATGTTTTTGCTCCTGGATGTGTAGACGGTATATATCCTTGCTGAGGAGTAAAATTCTTTTCAAAGTCAATTCCATTGCCTTCTTCATTAATATCTCTGTAATACATTTGAAGTCCCAATCGTTTACCTATTGATGCCCAAATTTGAAGACCAGTAGCTTTAATGATTGTTGATTTTTTGTCAGTAGAAGCCGTTACATTTCCTTGTATTATTGGCTCAACATTAAATTGAAATGGTTGTAACAGATTTTTTGGACTATGCACCGTGGTGTTGAAAGAATCGATTTTTGATAAGAATCGCAATCGGCCTCTTGGATCTTTAGTAAACCATCTTTCTTTTATGCTATTAATACTTCCTTCGGTAATTCCTATACCATACTCTTTGATATGAAATTGCAGCTCGCTCCGTTCTACTTCACTCAAGGATATTTTTTGAGTGCGATATCCGGAATCAAGTTGATTGAGGTATGAGGCTATTTGATTACGGGTAAATGGCCTTATCATTTCAATAACTATTTTACCACATGATGCTTGTCTACTTAAGTATTCATATATACTATTATCTACATTTTCAAAGACAGCTTGTGAGTAGCTAGAGATTGAAACAAGCAAAGTGATTGAAAACAGAATTCTTCGAACTAGATTAATATGCATTTTGATCTCCCCTAAAAATATTGATGATGGTTTGAAGCACAATTTGAATATCAAAAAAAATATTCCAACGATGAATATAATACAAATCGTGATCTACTCTTTTTTGCATATCTGCTATGCTTTTTGTTTCCCCTCTATATCCATTTACTTGTGCCCACCCTGAAATACCTGGCTTAACAATATGCCTCAACATATAATTTTCAACTGTCTCAATTGATGCCATATTAAGTGGGACGGGGTGAGGTCTTGGTCCAATTACTGACATATTCCCAATCATAACATTCCAGAATTGAGGCAATTCATCAAGACTCGTTTTACGCAAAAACTTACCTAATCGGGTAACCCTTGGGTCATTGACTTTTGCTTGAGCATAATTCCCAGATGCATCTAGGTCGCCACTATTGATAGACATGGAACGAAATTTGTAACAAACAATTTGTTCATTGGACAAGCCCCATCTTATTTGCTTAAACAATATTGGGCCTTTAGATGAAAGTTTTATCAATAAGGATAAGAGGGGTAAAAGCCAAATACCGATAAAAACAAAAAACAATGTTGAAAAAATTAAATCAAAGATTCTTTTCATCATTCGATTTTCCCATCTATCTAATGGCAGCTTTTTGTAGTTCAATACGGGCATTATACCAAGATCAGCAACTTCAATATTAGCGTTGGTATACTTTTCAAGATCGGGAATCAATCTTACTTTTCTGTGGTATTGCTCACAAATTTGTATAATCTTCTTTACTGCGCCAGCTTCTGCATTTGACAAAGCAAGGATTATTTCTTGGGTAGGTTGAACTTTTAAAATAGTTTCCAATTCTGAAATTTTTCCCAAATAAGGCACATTGGGAATATTAACTTTTTCATCATCCACAATACCTGAGCAGTGGTATCCATAATAAGTAAAGCGCTCTACCATCTCAATAAAATCAGATCCAGATCGAGTATACCCTATTAATATAAAATGCTCAGTCAATTCACCTTTATAAATAAGGTAGTGTGTATATTTTCGGATGATGTATTTAAACAGAACAGAAAATATAAAGATCAACCCAAAGAATAGACCCCAAAAATCATTTGAAATACTTTTGGTGGAGAAGAGATAAAAAAAACAAGAACTACTCAATAAAACGGTTATAGCAATATTATAAAAGGAGACAATGATTTCTTCTGAGAATTTTTTCGTTCTTCGGTCAATGTATAATTTAGAGAAAATACCACCTAAAAACCAAGATGCTATCATGATGAAGAGGACCAACAAGAATTCCTTCTTTGAGACTAGTATTAAATTGCTTTCATAGACATAAAATGCTATCCCAAAAGACAAAAAAATGGCAAATAGGTCAGCTATATATTTTGATTGGACATAAAGCAGGTGCGAACGACTCAACTTCATGCGATAAAATTAAAGTTTTTATGCTATTTGAAGGCAGTTGCTATCAGAATGTGCGAAAGAGTTTTAACCAATTGGTCTCAAATGCTTCTAATGAAAAACATTCATTAACCCGTTTACGTCCCTTTTCACCCATTAGACGCATGGTTTGATTGTCGAGAATAAGCGACTTAAGGGTTTCTGCAGCCTTTTTATGGTCCTGCAAAGGTATGAAAGCGCCTGTCTCACCACCCACTATCATTTCTGAGGCACCTCCTTGCAAGGTAGCTAAGACTGGTTTCCCAGAAGCCATTGCTTCTAGTACAACAGTGGGCAAAGGATCTGGCAACAAGGAAGGCAGAACTAATAAGTCTATTGATGCTAGTATTCTAGGAATATCCCTACGGTATCCGATATAAAAAACCTTATCAACCAGTTCATTGTCAACTATCGACTGCTTTAGTTCATCCACATAATACTCATATCCTGGATAGGCATCCCCTACCATAATGGCATATACGTTCAAGTCAGACAATTTTATCCCTTCAAAAAAACTTTTCATCATATCCAAAAAATAGGCCTGGCCTTTCCATGGTTGAACACGACCAATCATAGCAACAAGGATTGCATTATGCGTATTTTTCAAGGTAAATGGAAACTCTGAATCATTCAACGAAGCTGCATGATTAAAATCACTTGTTGGGATACCGTTATGCAGCAAATGAATGTTTAATTTAGTGGACTGTTTCATCCAAAAATCCCTTGTAGCCTCAGAGACTGCAATTACTTGATTTGATTTTTCAATCAGCTTAACTAAAAATATTCTCAGTATTGATGGACTCTCAACGATTTCATGCAGATGCCAAACTAAGGGGAGCCTAGTAAACCATTTCAAGATAGGACCAAGAATAACATTGGCAGAATTTATGTAGATTATAGAAATATTATGGCTCTTGATCAGTTGAATAATCTTATACGTTGCAACAATCCAAAGTATTAACCTTCCAAGAATGCCCCAAGGGGTAAAATAACGCCTTCTCAACACACCGACATTGACAATGCGCACTTCAACGCCTAAGTCTTCTAATTCTTTAACTAATGTTCCGTGATGGGGTAATATCACTACAACATCTTCCTTTTCATGAACACATACTTTTACAATTTGAAGTAAAATTTTTGCAGAACCATACAAATCAGCACTACCATGTATAAAAAGAGTTGACATGGTTAATTGGTTATAGCTTCTACAATAAGGTTATCAATAGACCAGGACTTATTACAATTTGTTCCTTGCAGTGCATCATTCAATTGTAAGACTAAAACAGAATCTAGATGAGGTCGGGTAAATGAAATTCTATATTTAGAGCTTCCATTAATTCGGTCTTTGTAGGCACACACACCTGGCAATAAAGTGTCGATAGAGTTTCCTCTGGGGGGAGCAGGAACAACTACTCCTATCCAATCTGGATAAGACTGCTTATTATTTGGTGTATTCGAAAACGTAGTGGATAACTGATACTGATTATTAACACGAACATTCCATACATCAACTATGCCATTTACACTTTTTTTGTTTCCTTCCCATCCATCATGCGCATAAAAATCAAACCCTACATAAACCATGTTGTGAGGTGGCAGTTTGTATACCTTAATAGTAACTAGTGTATTATTAAACATACCAAGCACTTTCGTTCCATGAAATGGTTTAATCAAATTAGTAAGTGTCTCTCCCCAGCCAGTTACTGCAGTAACGTTTTCTGCTTCATTTGCTTCGAAATTTTGTGCATATACAGCCTCCCTAATGGTCAGATTTTTTTTACACCCCATTAGGCATGAAAAAAAGATCATCAGAGACAATACAAGTACTTGATTTTTATAGCGAGTAACAGAATTAAACATAGTAAGTAATGACCTCCAAATATACCCGAATTTGTCTTATTTTTAGAGGTATATTTAACCTCAAATCAAATTGACTAAACCTGTTCGCATAGGAATCGATACACGTGACCTAAAGTTGGCTACAACAGGCACCAAAACCTACCTTTCAGAATTACTGAAAGGCATAAAAAACAATAATCAACAAAATAATCATATCATTGAATTCAGCTCAATATGGAAGCCATATTGGGGGAAAAACCTCTTGGGTAAACTATATGAACACATTAGTTTTTTTATTTGGAAACAATTAACCCTTCCTGTCAAAACTTTTTTATCTAAATCAGATGTACTGATTTGCACCGACTACTATTTACCATTACTTAAATTGAAGTCGAAACATATTGTTGTATTTCATGATGCATTATTTTTTGATCACCCTTCGTACTACAATCCTGCATGGCTTAAGTGGTTTAAACTCATTTCACTTAATGCAGCAAAAAAAGCAGATGCCATTATAGTTCCATCTGATTTTTCATTATCTAGACTTAGTGTCTTTCTGCCTTTCTTAAAAGAAAAGATGCATGTAATCCATCAGGGGCCAAAAACGATAGAGCAAGTTATGGCACCAAGTAAAGCAACACAAGACACCTTAGACAAGATAAGAGATGTTCCATTTCTTTTACATGTAGGCGGGCTAGAAAAAAGGAAAAATATCCCTTTTTTAATTAAGGCGTTAGATGAAATAAGAAAATCTAAAAACATCAAATTACTCCTAGTGGGAAGACCAAATCCCAAAATATACAACAACAGCTACCAAGAAATCATTGAGACAATCCAAACCCTAAAACTTGAGAGTGAGGTGCACTTTGCAGGGTACGTTCCAGATGAAGATTTACCGTTTATTTACAAAAGAGCATTGGCATACATCCTACCTTCAACGTATGAAGGCTTTGGAATACCTATTCTAGAAGGATTCCAATATCATTTACCTGTTCTTGTTTCAAACAACACATGCCTAACTGAAATTGGAGGTGATGCAGTCTTAACTTTCTCGCCATTCCATATAAATGAACTAATTGATAGCATAAATGAAATAGTAGAAAATTCTGCACTTAGAAATTCATTAATAGAAAAAGGAATACATAGACTTTCTCATTTCAATTGGAATCAATCTGCAGCAAACTACCTAAAGATAATTGACAGCATTACCAAATCGAACGCCAACTAATCATGCATTACGAACTACTATTTGGAATACGTTATGCAATCACCAATTATCAGGAGGCCTGCAGTCTGATTATTGAAAAAGCACTATCAGAGGATAACCCAAAACAATTTGCTGTTTCACCTCTTGCAGTACATGGTTTAATTGAAGGTTACAAGAACGAAATACTTAAGTCGCAAATCAATACAATTAACCTTGTTGTGCCAGATGGACAACCCATAAAATGGGCCCTAAACTATTTTCATAATGCCAAATTAAAAGACAGAGTTTATGGCCCTACTCTTATGCTTCATGTATTAGAGTCATCACAAGGAAATGGTGTAAAAATATTTTTATATGGGAGCACTGAAAAAACATTAGTCAAGCTTCGAAACTTTATTAATGAAAATTATCCCTCTGTAAATGTTGTTGGTATTCAAGCAGATCGTTTTAGAGAGGCTACTCAACAAGAAATAGAAACTGACCGAAAAACAATCATCGATTCGAAAGCGAACATTGTTTTTGTTGGGAGGGGATGCCCTCGTCAAGAAAGATGGGTCGCAGACAACAAAGACTTTCTGCCTGCGGTACTCATAGCCGTGGGAGCAGCTTTTGATTTTCATGCCGGGAATGTGTCGCAAGCACCTTCATGGATGCAGAGAAATGGATTAGAATGGCTCTATCGATTCGCTAAAGAGCCTAAACGATTATGGAAAAGATATCTTTTTACTAATACTGTTTTTGTTGGGCTTTGCTTGATTCATGCAATTAAAAAGCCTTTCAGCCGATAATCAGCTAATCGGCATTATCATTTATCTTTACCACAGTGAACTTCCTCATACCCTTTTTAAGCGTTTTCCCTCTGGTATATTTTGCCAGCTTTTTCTATTCAGTCAAACAAACACTATCAAAGCAACATGACGGAATATTAATCTTTTTCATATTTGGACTTCCAATTTATATCACAACCCTTTCTATACTTAACCTATACGGATTAGGAGTCTTTATACCAGTTGTTCAGTACACAAAAGAGATAATTGTTTTAATCACACTTGGACTTTTAATCTATGAATTAAAAGAATATCCAAGATTAAACAACTTAGATAAAATTGTTCTAGTCTATTTTTTTTATAACCTCATCTATATATTTCTCCCTATTGGAGGATATAGTGTATTTGAGAAAGCCATTGCATTCAAGAATATAGCATTCTTCCCTTTCATATATTTTATAGGACGCTTAATAAACCCTGAGACTGTGTGGGTATCAAAATATAAAATACTCATTTGTATTCTCGCAATAGCCACAGGTTCAATTTTACTTTTTGAAATCACTACATATACCCATTTACAAACAATCACTGGTTATGCAGAGTACAACTTTAAATTTTTAGGAGTTGAACCAACAGGAAATGATGGGCTAACATGGACCTTTGAAATTGAAGGCGGCATAAAAAGATTTGCGAGTTTCTTTGCCAACCCACTTGAACATGCGGCCGCAACATTATTAACCATAGCTGTGCTGATATCGCTTCTTTCAAAAAAAGATGGTGCAAATAGAAACATTATATTAATGGCTGTATTGGCGGCACTAGTTTCGGTAATCTTTGCACTTTCTAGAGCATCATTAGCAGGCTTTCTATTGGTTGTATATATTTATGCTATTGTAACTAAAAGAAAAAAGATTTTATTAGCATTTCATATAGTAATGGCTGCAATTCTTATAGTTATTTTATATTTCTTAACAGACCATACCCTATCTGAATTCATCATCAATACCTTTAATTTTTCCAATTCATCAAGTCTATCACATCTAGTGGAATGGGTGGATGGTATAGAATCTATTACTTCACATCCATTAGGCATTGGACTAGGTGAATCGGGAAGAATTGCAGGAGAATTGGGGCTAAATACAGGAGGAGAAAATCAATTGATCATACTTGGCGTACAAACAGGAATAATATCAATCATACTATACCTGAGCATGCTGATAATAAGCATAAATTGGTCTGTTAAACTTTTTACGAAAACAACAGGTAAATCGAAACAACTAGGCATATTGCTTTTTATATTTAAAGTGGGTATGATCATACCGATGTTAACAGCATCAATTGAATCGTATCTTTACATAAGCTATTTGGGGTGGTTTCTAACTGGGCTACTCTCTAGTATATATCAGCAATTGATCAATAAAAAAGAATATGGCGTTTCCTAACAATTCAATTGAGCTTATTCGGAAGCAACGCTTCAGCCCAAATTGGTTTTTTGGGATGATTTTGAATGACTTTTACTTACCTAGAAGGAAATTATATTCGTTCATCAAAAGCGAATCGAATCATATCCAAGGAAGGACATTAGATATTGGCTGTGGCGAAAAGCCTTATGCACATTTATTTTCTTGCACTGAGTATATTGGTATAGATATAGAAACAACAGAAAAATATCATGAAAAGCATAAAACAGATCTGTTTTACAATGGAGTAGATCTTCCCTTTGAAAACAATAGTTTTGATTCAATTGTTTGCTTTGAAGTACTTGAGCATGTCTTTGAACCTGAAAAAATAGTCAATGAAATGTTTCGTGTATTAAAGCCTGGCGGATCAATCCTACTCACAACGCCGTTCATATGGAATGAACATGAAATACCATATGATTATGGCAGATATTCATATTTCGGATTAAAAGACCTGTTCACGAAAAATGGATTCATCATTAGTAAACAAAAACGAATACTATCCGGTTTTGCACTAATCATAACATTGACATCACTTTACGTGAGAGATGGACAAGAAAAACTGAAAGAATTATTCCCTAAAAGTAAACTAGGAAAAGTTGGGAGAGGATTGATCTATTTGATCTTCAGGCCAATTTTCATGGCTTTTAATATGGCTGCAGTAATTGCGCAGCTACTTCCAAAGAGTGAGCGATTTTATTTTAACAACGGACTATTGGCGAAGAAAAAGATCGATTCATAGAATCATAGGAGTTACTAAATCCATCTGAAATTGACCTAAACACCGCACGTAATTTTTTTGGCCTTCTCAACAATAAGAATCTCAACATCAATAATGCGTAATATACTATCTGAAATAAGACTACTGTTGGGCATACGTACCAATTAGAAAATTCCCTAAGTAGAAAAATACGATTTCGGGAATGCAAGTAAACAACAAAAGGATGAGTACGACCTTCTTGAGTTTCTTGATTGGAGTTGACACTATATCCTGCAATATGATAAATTATTGATGAGGGTACATAAGAAATTTTGTACCCCTTTTCTCGAACGCGAAAAGAAAATTCAACATCTTCGTAATATGTCTCGTAGGTCTCATTGAGTAGTCCTAAGCCTTCCCCAGTAAAAAGCTTATTATTAATCAACATGCAACATCCCGTTGCCCATGGCATAGAAGTAATAGAATCATATTTATCACTATTCGTCTTACTATAGCCGACTGTGCTAGTAAGACCAATCCATTTATTAAATCTATTCCCTGCATTCCAAATCAAATTTTTATCATGCTGAAATAAAATTTTAGGTTGAGCAATTCCAACATTGGGATTCCCCTCGATAGACTCAAACAGATAACTTACAAAATCAGGCTCAACAGTCGTGTCATTATTCAGCAATAGAGAGTAGTCATACTCAGATTCAATTGCATACTTAATTCCTATGTTACATCCTGCTGCAAAACCAAGATTCTCTTCAGACCTAAAAACAATAACATCCCTAAACTTATTTTTAATGCGTTCGGCAATTGGAATAGTAGACCCATTATCTATAACGATTAACTCAATACTGAACTTATCAGAAGGCTCTAATGCGTTCAAGGATTGCAGACAAGGTAATGTGACTTCAATACCGTTCCAGTCAACTAATATGACGGCGATTCTTTTCATAAAAAACCAAACAAATCGATTCTATGAGTAATAAGTAGATGAATGCAAAATTTAGTGGCAGTAATATTAAGCAGACCAAAGTCAGTAATATAGAAATGATAAAAATGCTAATACTAAGCCTAAGCTGAATTGAAAATGTCTTGTCCATTAATATCTCCATAACATTAAGCGCATTCAAGCCAATAATCAATGGCACAATTGAAACCCATCTAATAAAAGTGATGACCAAATGCTGGTCTGAGGAATTTGAAAGCCATAATGCAATTAGTGGAGCAAAAAGGAATATGAGAAGCCCTAATCCGAGTAACATGAAAAATAATGTCTTGTTCACCTGTTTTCGAAAGCTCAGCCAATCTTGACAACTCCGATGGTGAATTTCAATGGCAACAGGATAAATTGAATTTGAAAAAGCAATGAGCAGCATTCTTGCTCCCCAAATGATTTTATCAGCTATTGCATATGCTCCTAATACAACAGGATTACCCATAAAACCAAGTCCATATAAATACACTGATTGCTGAAGGTGAACAGCTAAATTAGATACTGTTAAAGGGAAGTTTTTTCTAAGTGCAAAGGCAGTGCCTCGAAATGAAAAAACACCTTTGGTTATTCGCTTTGTCTTAAAAAGGTATACCCACAAGAAACCAAAGCCTAACAATTGTGAAAACCCAACCAATAAATTCACCAATGGCGCATGTGATGGGGTTAAAATAAAATGAAAGACTAAAAAGAATGTTAGTATTCTTGAAAATAAATTAGCTAGATTATAGTACTTAAGCTGCTCTAAGCCTAAAAAATAAATATAGGGGTTAATCACTTCCGAAAAAACCAAGGAACAAATTCCAAATAAAAAAACTGAAAAAGGAAAATGAAGTAAATAAGTAGCTATTGCAACCACTAAGTACAAAACAAAAAACATAAAACGGATTCCGAAAAATGGAGCCAAGCTATTCTCAGTAGCAACAACATCCCCGATAGAAAGCTTCACATCAATTGGTCCTGTTTGATTACTCGCATAATTAAGGAGAATAGAGATAAATCCAGAGAGGGATAGCGAAATTAATACATAGCCATTAGCTTCTAACCCAACACGCTTCAAAACCATTGGAATCAGAATCAACTGCAATAAAACATTGGTTGCCTGAACTGACCCTAGATGGAATAAGTTACTAATACTACGTTTAACGAGGTGGGCCAATACTAATTTATAATTTAAAACTATCTGACCGAAGCTGGGCAGAAACCATCTCTTCAAGGATATCATCGATATTATATCGATATGACCAATTTGGAAAATCAGTTTTGAATTTATTTACATCAGATACATACCACATATGATCTCCTTTACGGTGATTCAATTCATCAATGGTATAATCCATCCGCTTCCCTAGTCTATTCTGCAACCAATTGATTGCTTCAATCATAGAGATATTGGAATGCCTAGAACCACCCATATTATATACAGATCCTTGGGGGGGTGGGGATTGGGACACCTCCCAAAAAGCAGAAATTAAATCTGCACTATGAATATTATCCCTCACCTGCTTGCCTTTATAACCAAATATAGTATAGTGCTTATCTGTTGTAGCACACTTCACCAAGTATGCAAGAAAACCATGAAGCTCAGCGCCACTATGCGAAGGACCAGTAAGACAACCTCCCCTAAACACAATAGTATTTAATCCGAAGTATCTTCCATATTCTTGAACCATTAAGTCTGCAGCAGTCTTGCTCACTCCGAAAATACTATGGGTACAGTTTTCAATTGACATTGACTCATCAATTCCATGAAGATAAAACGGATGAGAATCAGCAATTTCCCAACGGGTTGGCAATTCAACTAGAGGCAATGTGTTGGGATTATCCCCGTATACCTTATTGGTTGAAGTAAAGATAAAAACTGCCTGAGGGGTATACTTTCTTGAGCACTCTAATAATTTTAATGTTGCCGATGCATTCACTTCAAAATCAGTGAGGGGTTCACGTGAGGCCCAATCATGCGATGGTTGTGCAGCACAATGAATGATTATTTCAATAGCGGAAGCATTTTGTTTAAAGATAGGCTCTATTAATTCCAAACTAGTGATATCAACATCATAATGCTCGTATTCACTTAACGTTTTCTTCAATTGCTCTACCTGCCATTTAGTACTAGCTGATTGTCCAAAAAAATATGAACGCTTATCATTATCGATACCGATAACTCTATACCCTTTTTGATGATAGAATCGACAAGCCTCTCCGCCAACTAAACCACCAGACCCAGTTACAATGACAGTCTTTTTAGTTAAACTCTTCATCTTAATAGTTGCGTTTACTTTTTTTTACTTTCTCTACAATTTTACTCCAATCATAAACAAAGCCCACCCTTCTATGAACATTTACAAAATCCCAACCATCAGAAAAATAATTTTGAGGGGTAACGGGTTCTGGAATTAATGATTTCCAATTATAGTTTATAGACCTAATGAATGAAACCTGTCCGAAAAAGGACCATTGTTTATACTGAAAATTCCAAACGAGAGAAGAAGATAAATCAACCCATTGTCTATTAAAATCTTTTGATCCTGAATTAACATTATAGTTATAATAGAAATCAGCATTATGAACTAATCGTTCAACTTCAATACCAACTTTTGTTGTTCCTTTTATCCATGAAAACTCCAGTCTCTGAGAATTACTTCCTGGACCAATTGGTGAGCCCAACACCTGTCCATCATTTGTGAAGCCATGCCTAACTGAGTTATCGGTATACCAACTTTTAGCCTGTTGAATCAATGAAAGATTGGGCACTTGCAATTGGGTAACTTCTATTCCTAATTGAAGAAAAGAAGGATTTTTTTTATGCTGATTACCAAGCTTAAATAATTTTCTTACCCCAGCTAAATATCCTCTAGGTATAGTATCTTCTAACAAATTCCATGCTGTTGCCATCTTATCAGAACGCCCATATTGAAAATACATTTCAGCATTGTCCTCTGCCAATACATATCGAGCAAAGACAGAACCCATAGTGGCAGATGGTGTTCCCGATTTTCTATAGCCAATAGATGCTATATCAGTTCCAATGAACAAACCATTTAACCACTTAGGGTGCCAAGTGATGATACCTCCTGTAAAGATGCGTTGATGAAGGGTATCTTTTGGTCGATATATAAACCTACCGTTAAACGTTCGATTTGTCTCATCGGGAAGGATACCAGAATTCTTTAATTTACCACCCCATATAAGTTGCCATTCAAATGACCCCACAGGCGTTTTGATTGGCTTGGTGTTATTGAACGTGTAATGCAAAAAGCCAGGAGCATTGTTGCTCATGATCAATGAATTGAATCGACCAGGACCCCACCACAAATTTTCTGTTGATATCCCCAAGGCCATATTTTTATATTCATATTGCAACCGAGATTGTCCTCCAAATAACTTTCGAAGAGGTTCTTGTGTAAACCGTTCTGGCTGATCTATCTTATTAAGCCAGTTATAATAATAATTCCAAATGATATTGTAATGGTCACTTGGAAAAGTAGGGAAAGAAGGGTTAAATGCCCAAACATATTCTGGACGAAGTCTAAGCATGAAGTTTCTATACCTAGCCTCTGCACCAACTGCATAAAGTCCTTGCCAACCACGAGTAGGATACATAGACCCATCAGCGTAGCGCAGCGGAACTTTGGTATTGAATTGTTCGATGTGCTCTACAGGTAGCAGATTAATAAACAATTTCCGACTATGGCCCGTAAAATGCTCAAGCTCAATAGGCCTAACCATGAAGGAGAAATTGGATAAATCACCTTTCGTTGTATCGGACATCAATTGCTTACGACGAAATATTTCTTCAAGTGAACTATTTGAAACAGGAAGTGTAGTTTGCCCAAAGAGTTTATCTCCAAAAAAAACAAACGCCAAAAAACAAACGATTATATAAACTCTTTTCTCAAACATAAATTTACAACTAGGCAGCAAAAGACATTCTCTATACTACTATTTTAAAAAAAATAATACCGAGCAGAAAGCATTCCCATGAAATTAAACCGATTAAGATCTTGTTTCCATCCATAATTCTTAGAATCAACGCCGCTCAAGCGCCAACTCAATATTAAATCATCAACCTTATATTGGCCAATGATCCCATACGAAAGTTCATCCCATCTTACCTTGTGCGTATTTGGAGCACGTTGAACGCGTTCAAGGAGAATTCCGATTTTTTTGTACCCTTTATTTAATGCCGTAGAAAATACCTGGGAGTTAGATCCAAAGCCAGCCCCGGCTCCAAGAATTTGATTAGCATTTGTATAACCAGTTCCTTGGTAATGCTCATACCAACTTCCAGCCCAACGTACCAAATAATCAGGTGTTTGCTCCATATGAGTCACTTCACCTGAAAAACTTAACCATACCGATTTTCTTAGTTCAACACGTTTCTGGGCACCAACGATAAATGAAGCAGAATGAGATGGATTCATAATAAAATCTCTTTCATTGTATGAATGATCATTCCAACCATAATCGAGATAAAACTCAGCATGTGATTTTGGCATAACGGTCCGAAGAAAAATATCTGCCAATTGATTCCAACTTTTTGAATCATCATTAACCAATTTCGACTTAAACAATTTGCCAAAAACAGGTAAGTATTTTGAGATAAAATTTTGATCGGTCGCATTATTAAAAACCGATTTACTTAAACCAGAAAACTGTCGACTAAACCCTACAGAAACGCCTTTCAAGAAAGAAGGCTGATAGGTAAAAATCATTGCATTGATATATTTCCAGTCACCTTGAAATCTGCTATTACTTCCATATTCTTTACGGTATGATTTTAAACCTCTTATTTCAAGAGGCATATCAATGTTTTTCTCATCTTCCAATCGCCCTCCAATAACTTGCCATTCGAAATGACCAATAGATGTTTTCAAGGGCTTTCTAGAATTAAAGGTCATATGTAAAAAACCGGGTGCATTATTACTCATCATTAAGCTTGAATATTTACCCGGGCCCCACCACAAATTTTCATTTGAAATGCCTATTGAAATAGGCCCTCCATTAAGCCGAATACTACTCTGTCCAATTAAATACTTTTTATACGTACCCATTGGTAGCGAACCATAACTTTGAGTCAGATCGTACTTCCCATTTTCAGCATAGATATATCCGGGGTTCAACTGAATAGCAAGTGGACCTATTTCACTATACACTCCTGCGCTAGCGATGCTTTGAAATCCCTTAGCTGGAATCATAGCCGCATCATTCCAACCATATGGATGATGCGAATTATACTTAGAAAGAATTTCTACAGGAAGGATATTCAATCGGCCAACATTCCACAAAAAATGAACGGTTTTACTTCTCAATGGATTGTCCCATTTAGAAGATATCGAATGATATAATGAATCAACCGTATTTTTCTTAGTGAAAAGAATTGGACGAATAGTGAGAGAAGAATTTGATAAATAATTACCCTCCAATTGAAGGTCTCTTATCGTCTCATCAAAAGAGATAGGATTAACAGGAATAGATTGAGACCTAGTTAAACAAGGAATAAAAACCAATGCCCAAAAAAGAAGAAAATATTTAAATGCGTGTGAAATCAAAAAAATTACAATTTAAGAATAGCTATAACAACTCCTGCAAGTGAAGCAATGGCACTCGATATACCAATCATTTCACCAAAAGGTAAAGCCCCTCTGAATAATGGCTTCTTAGGAACAATAATTTCTGATCCAGGTTTCACTTTTGGTGTTCTTCTAAATATTAAAAAAGATCTTACTGTTTTTGCTTTACCATTTGCATAAACTATATAGGCACGTTTTTTCCAAGCTTCTTTTGAAAAGCCTCCAGCTGAATAAATATACCCTCTAAAGCGTTTACCCGGCTCAAATGGAATTTGAGTAGATTGTAATACAGCCCCATTAACTCTTACTTGGGCATCAAATTTTGGCACAATCAACACATCCCTCGCTTTCAAAATAACATCTTGCGTAGAGCCTGGATTTTTTAAAATATAATCAAGATCAATAGGAATTCGATCAATTTCTTTATCTACATCTGTCAATACTGTTCCGGAAGAGTCTGCATAAAGGGACTGCATGCGTCGTGTAGCATCACTTATTCTATTTCGGTCTTCCTCACTCTTAAATCGTT
Source organism: Chitinophagaceae bacterium (assembly GCA_947451935.1). Taxonomy (GTDB): domain Bacteria; phylum Bacteroidota; class Bacteroidia; order Chitinophagales; family Chitinophagaceae; genus Pollutibacter. The sequence goes on along the minus strand of CANGBH010000009.1, from coordinate 37,317 downwards.
TTAAATATGCTCCTTCAATGCTAGCACTAGGAAGAACACCTCCAACACGTTTAAACAAATCGCTTACTCGTTCTTGTGCATCACGCAATGCATAAGGCCCAGGAAATTGAACTTGTCCATCTACAAAAACAGTTTCAAGTGTATTGTATGCTGGTTTCTTTCTAATGGTTATAACATCATATGGTTTTAGGGTAATATCAAGTTCTCCAAATTTGAGGCTGTCTTTTATTTCGATTGTTTCAGTGATACTTGCCCTTGTGTCATTCACTAAGATGGAGTCACGCGGAATAAGGTGTGCAATTTCAATAATACTTGAGGCTGCGTCTGTAAAACCTCCTGCTTGAAGTATCAGCCCCTTCAATGTCATTCCTTCTATATAAAAGTAATCACCAGGAAAATGAACCTCTCCCTGCAAGGTTATATTGAGGCTATCCTTCAAATCAGTAAGCGAACTAATAAATAATTGATCTTCACGTTTCAAGACCAAATCAAAATTTGATTCTTTTTGCAACGCTTTCAATACATTAAACGAAATCATTTCTTTTGTGAAATCATCTTTTTGTCTAACCAACAATCCTCTGTCTAGGAAGGCGTCCTCTGATAACCCATCTGATTTTGCAATCAAATCAGAAATTTTCATCCCGTCAGTAAATTCATACAGATCAGGCCTGAAGACAGCTCCACTAATTTGTACACGATTCGCAAAACGATCAAGTATTTTATTCACTAAATACACATCGCCTGTTTCAGGCTGAAATGAATTAAAATCTGCACCAAGCAAATCTTTTACCATTCTTTCCTTAGAAGATTTTCGAATTACTTTTACCATAGCGGTATAAGCAGTATCATCAAAGCCGCCAGCAAAATCAAGGATATCTTTAAACGTCTCATTAGGTAACACTTCAAAAAGACCAGGTCGTTTAATTTGTCCGCTCAATTCCACACGAGTTGTGTAGGAAGGAATTCTAATTATGTCGTTATCACGAAGTCGCACATTATCGGATTGATCACCCTTTGCTAATAATCTGTATAAGTCAATTTTATGAACTACCTTACTGTTACGAACAAGCTCAATCATTCGGTAGCTACCAATAGTATTCGGCCCAGAAGCAAGTGATAATACAGAGTATACGGTTGATAAAGAAGGAACATCAAAACTGCCTGAATTAGCAGCACCTATTACGGTCACTCGAATTGTCCTGATATCTCCTAATGTGATTGAAAGTGTTGACGTGCCATTCGAAAGCGTTGGGTAAGCTTTACTCATCGTCTGCTTGATTCGAGATTGTGCAGCCTCTATAGTTAATCCACCAACTTTTATAATTCCAACATTATCGATATGTATTTGTCCTTCTGGGCTTACTGTAACATCCTCATTGTATTGTTGCAACCCAAACAAAACAACCTTCAATTGATCACCTGCGCCTACTTCATAATTTAGTGGTGTAGCGACTGAGAGATTTGGTTTTAAAAGACTATTCTTTTTATCAGGACCTGAATTATTGAAAAGTTCTGACCCAAATACATAAATATTGTTAACAGCTCCTGAGCCTTTTATTCCAGCAATAGAATCAATCGATGACCTTTCTGCACTTGTTCCTGCCTGACCAAGGGAGTTGAGTTGTCGTGTATTACTAGACTTTGCAGCATCAGCCTTATTCCCTGATTTATATTTACCTGATAAGATCTTGCCCTTAGAGGGTGAAAGATTAATCCTTTCTTTCAACTTTATGTATTCCGTTGTCGGCATTCCTCTTGATATCAGTTGCTCCCTGACGTCTTCAATGGTTAAGCCAGCATTTGATAACTGCTGAGTAATTTTTACTATATCAGACTCGGATAAAAGATTGACTTTGACACTGGAAATATCCCTTGATTTCAAAAGGTCTTGTGAGTGAAGTCCAACAAAACAAAATAAAATCGCTAGAGTGAATAGAACTCTCATTCTGGATGTATTTTTAAATATAAATTTCATTCTTTGAGCTACAATCTAGTAGAAAATGCCTTAGAAGACAAAGGTACTAAGTTGTAAAACTATAAAAATAGGCAAAACCTAAGACCATTGCTTCTTTAATGACGTATAAAAATAGATGATAAAGAAGGCTGCGGACCTCAAAAAGCCAAGTTTTTCATATTTGTAGTAGATAAGCCATCTCCAATGGGCAGCTTTGACTTTATTATACGATAAACCACCTGCATGCACCCGATATCCTGCCAAAACATCTGCAGTTGATATAGCCGAAGCTCCATTTCGTAGGATACTTAACCAAAGCTGGTAGTCTTCGTGACCAATTTCAGCAAACGAAGGGTTCTTGACAAGCTCAAGATTTATGATTGAGGTTAAGCAACCTATAGTATTAGATTTAAGTAAATCATTATAGGAAACTTTTAAAGGAGCTAAAAACACCTTTGATATTGAAACAGATTGATCATTTATCACTTCATAACTTGAAAAATAAATGGGGTACCCAGGATTAGATTGAATTAATTGCACTTGGGATGCCAATTTATTAGGATACCAAATATCATCACTGTCTAAAAATGCTAAATAATTCCCTTGCGCTGCTTTAATTCCTGAGTTACGTGAATAGGAAACCCCTTCATTCTTAACGTTATGCACTAATTTAATTCGACTATCCATTTTAGCATACTCCGATGCAATAGCAAATGTGTCATCAAATGAATTATCATCAATGATGATCAACTCCCAATGAGAATAGGTCTGATTTATCACTGATTCAATACTTTCTTTAATGAACTGATGTGCATTAAAGGCGGGCATAATGATTGAAAAATAATATTCCACTAAGTTTCCTTAATTCGCTTTTTAAAGAACGGATTTTGAAATGGAAAGATGAAAGAGTTATTGTTTTTAGAAATCGCCATAACAAACCAGAATGCTGGGCTTGTAATTTGAGATTGGAAAAATATCATCAGCAATAAACAGATCCCTTTTTTGGAAGAAAAATTTTTGTTGGAGTTGTCATTGTTGACAAATAAAATAGGAATTAAAATAAACGCAAATATGCCTATATCGTTTACCAAATTAGCTAAATAGGTCTGAGGATAAAACTTAATATGATCAGCAAGTGACAATACATCGTGGGAAGCAAGATCCAATTCAAAATAATCTCCATACCCTTGCAACAATGAAGGGAATGAACCCAGTCCTGACCCAAATGGGTGCTGAATGATGGATGCAAAACCAAAGAAATTAAGAATTATCCTAGCTCCACCAGAGGACTCTTGTATAAATACTAAATCCAGTAAGCTAAAATCGCCGCCAGTAAGTAGGAATTGTACAGTGGATATAACTTGCGAAATCCGACTCTCCGGAAAGAGATTTGTATAGATCATGAAACCAATGAATATGGCTGCAGCAATCGACAAAAACGTAATCAATCCTTTTTTTAATGAAAATGATGGGAACAGAAACAATACAGCTATGAATATACCAAACACAGACTTAGTTAAGAAAGTAAGAATGATAACTACTGTTTTCAGCATTTTAAGATGCTTCCTGTCGCGTAACGACATACTTAAATCAGATAACTTATTTTCTATTTCAATAAGTAGAATAATTTCAAATACAGAAAAATAACTTGGCTCGGGGGTTAAAATCGAGATGCCGCGAAACTCACTACCGCTTATATTTTCAGCTCTTGAAATAATAAAATAAAATACCATTTGAGCCACACCAGGTAGAAGCAAAATAAATAAAGCAACGGACGAGAGCATCAAAACAACACTTGTGATCGTCTTGATAGATACCTTATGAGGATAACGACGGAGAGCTAAGTAAATCAATGGACCAACTAAATACTTCACCAAATCTACGAAAGCGGAGAACCAGTGATGATATAAAAGGGTAAAAAAGAAATAAACTAAAATCAAGAACATCAGTATATAAACGAAGAAAACATCTCGTTTAATTAATGTAAAGTCGTATTTACCATGCATCAATATCAATAAGGCAAAAATCAAAGCAACTAACGGCTGAGTCTCAATGCCAATTGGAATCAGTTTCAAGAAAATCAAGAAAAAGGAGAAGAATAAGTAATTATATGCTTTAGCTATTGACATCACGCAGTTCAGGAATTTTTTGATACTTTTTTGAATACATTAGCTTGAAAGTTAATCTTTTGCCTAAAAGTTGAAAAATCAAAAATTTTAAGCCGATTTTAGCCCAGATAAACCCCTCATTCGTTTCTTTATGTAGCTGAATGATATCTTTCAGTTTACTGGAACTAGACTTACCTCCCAACTCGAATATGGAAACAACTTTTTTATAAAGCTTGTGCGGTGCAGTTTCTAATATTTTTTTCATCCAGAAATAATCCCCTGCAATGTTAAGCCGATCATCAAAATGATGCATTTTGTAATATGTACGAGGAACAAATGTAGATTGATGCGCAGGATACTTTATCATATTTTCCTCGTATGCTGGATTAGGTCTCAAGTAATAATCATGCTCGTGAAATTGAATTGAATAGCCTATTACTACATTATTGTAGACATCACAGTGGGAAACAAGATCTTGAAGGTTAAACTCACTGTGAAAAGAGTCACCTGCATTCATAAAAATTATAGAATCTCCTGTTGCTAGATTTAATCCCTTATTCATTGCATAATATATACCTGAATCAGATTCAGAAATATATTTATACAGAATACCCAACTCTTTACATTTAGGAAAATAAGATTCTATGATACGTTGAGTTCCATCAGTGGATAAACCATCAACAAAAACGTATTCAATGTTTTTATAATTCAGATTCAAAACAGACTGTATTGTATTTTCAATAAAATCCTTTGAATTGAAGCTGATTGTAACGACTGATATAAGAGGCTGTCTATTCTCCACTATAATTAAACCTGCTGCTTTCTGATGAACTCCTGGAATGAATCTACGTCTTTGAACTTTTCAACATATTTACGCAGATCAGTTTCTTCAAACTCCCACCACTTGGCATTTAATAAAAAAGAAATTTTCTCTTCATTAAACCTAAAGCGTATGTGTCTAGCTGGTACACCTCCTATAATTTCATAAGGAGAAACATCCTTAGTAACAACTGCCCCAGCAGCAATAATCGCACCATCCCCTATGCGAACACCATCTTTTATGATCACATTTGCTCCAATCCAAACATCATTTCCTATTTCTATTCTACTATACTCCTCAAAGAAATTTACGTCAGTAAATTTCTTTTTGAACATGTTTTTAGTTGAATAAAATATAGGGCTTGTTGAAACAAATTTATCAGTAGGGTGAATGCCTAAGCCAATTTTACAGGAAGGCCCAATTGACGTGAATGCTCCAACAGAAACATTATTCAATACACTTGAAGCTGAGACATATGTATACTTTCCTAGTATGGAATTTTCAACCACGCAATGCTCATAAATTCTATTATGATTACTGAATGAAACCTTTTTTATTCGTGCACTAAAATGAACTCGAATATCTTTTACCGAATACCTTAAGGATAGATAAATAGTAAATAAAAAATAGTAGAGACTTTTAATTAAATCGTATAGCACGTCTTATGGTTTTAATAAAATTATCGTTGATGAAAAACAAAAAAGAATGCACTCTGCTACCTTTCATAAAACGATACCTAAACTGTAAGTCATCTAATTTAAAATCGTAATCTAACACTGCGTTAGGCAGATATTCATCTAAATTAATATTAACCGCTTTCTTGGATAAATAATTATATCGATCATCTTCAAAATGAGTAGACCTAGATGAAAAGCCATCATTTTGCACTAAATTCACAGGAGGCCGAACAACCTTCCCATGATGCTTCCAAATGGTAAGCATCCATTGATAATCCCATGTATCAACAGCATTTGAGAAAAAATCTTTTATTCGATTCAACCAAAAAGCCTTAATCAATCGATCATTAAATTGATTTGTAATAATATCGCTAGCCTCTTGAGGGGTAAAATCAAATCGATAAGAATCCCATCTATCTTTCCAAGTAGCCCATCCCCAGATAAGCGGGAAGGATGAGTACTCATAAAGATTTTGTGTATGACTATGATAAAAGTTTGATCCATCTATTTGCCAAATCGATTTGTCATCTCTAAAGTCATTCAATCCTCGCTGGGAAAACGTAAAAAAAGATGAAGAAGGCAAACAATCATCTTCTAAAATAATACCCTCTTCAACATGTGTAAAGAACCAATCGATAGCCTGGCTGATAGAATTTCCACACCCCAAATTGGTTTGCCTAGCAAGAATTCGAATATTAGTCGCCCAATCAACTCCATAAATCATTTCTTGAACAGCTTTACAAGCGTTTACTTCTTCGAGCGAGTTATCCCTCGGGGCATCAAAAGCGATAAACAAATTATTGACTCTATTTTCTTTTAGAATCGTTAACACCCGTTGAGTAAGATCTGGTCGATTAAATACAATCAGCAGAACAGGTGTATTAAATGTATCCGGCAACAAATCCAATTAATATTTTGAAAATAATTTACTCAACCTCAAACGAAGGCGTTTATCTATTCTAGATTTTAAGGTCACCCCATTAAATTTACCAGAAAAAACGGATGAAGGACAATATGATTTGAAATCAATACCGAAGCGACCACACCAATAACCGAATTTTATAGCATCTTCATTCGAAGAAGTAGAAGAAAGTGTGCTGCTAATAAAACTAATTGTTTCTTCATGATTCTTCGGAATAAATAACCCTCTAGAAGTTTCATAAAACGACCTCCCAAGCAAGATAGATGGCTTACCCCAATAAAGTGCTTCAATACCCATGGTTGAACCAAATGAAATAACTTTTTCAACAGAATTCATCAAGGTGTATGTATCCACAGGAGACTCTGGCTGTATGATGGTCAAGTTAGAATAGTTCAGATTAGCTATTTGCTTCATCTGTGTATTCTTTAATCCACTTAGATTTGGATGAATCCGTAAATAAAAATGAATAGTTTGGTCATGCAAAAAGTCCTCACATATCTTGGCTATCGCTTCATTATCGTTATCATAAATCGTATTGCTAAAATCACTTATTCCTTCATATTCATCCATTGATGAATTAAATATGGCCATATTGCGCTTTGTATTATCAAAGCCAGGTGGTAGTAAATCTAATTTTTGCTTGTCAGTAAAAGAGCTCCATGAATGTATAATTCCTTTTCTTCTATCATGGAAAAAACGTTCCCCTGCAGCTACTTTATTCGTATCGCCATCCCCCCATAGTTCATTTATGTCTTGAATTGCCGACTTTATAGAATGAGGAGTCTGGTTCTTTCTCAGCATATACTTTTTTAAATTACCCCCTCTTTCGTGGGTAAAAAAAGGTATACCCTTTTGTTCGCAGAGTCTCATAACAGGCCTAGATTCAATAAATCGCCCATTAAATAAATAAACAAAATCGGGCTTAATTTTTTCTAGCACGATGCTCATTGATTCATAAACATAAATGCCTGTTTGAATGTGGGTATTTATAAGAGCTTGATGCGATTTAACATCAAAATCATGATCCCGGAGTGCCGATATAATTGAGGATGCTGCAGCCATGCCAATATCTGCACCCTTATGCTGATATTGCTTTAAGCTCTGAATGCTATCAAATTCGTGAGCTACTTTTATATCACCACTATTGATTCCAGAAAAATGAATTCGATTTTCAGCAGGTATGTTAATTAAATCAAGCCCTCGTTTCACCTTTGATTTGCATACGTTACAGATAGATTGACTATGGTCCGTATTCACAAAACAGGTAGAGAGTTGTGCATTGCAAATAAGAAAGTATACGTTCTCTCCTTTATTGATTAAATCAGAAGCGATTTCCAATTCAGTCTCCAAATGGGGAGACGGGTAACAGGTACTATAAAACAGGTGTATCATTCAGTTTGAATAGTAAAGACCTCTTACTAAAAAGTAGTCCAATTATACCTATAAAGATAACAGAAATTGATAATTTATACCCGATGTACAGATCACGCAATACAAATGAAGTATATGCTAAAGCAATATTTACAAAAATTAATAAGAAACATAGTGTCCTCAGGTTCAAAATACTATTTAAATAGACTCTATTACGCCTAATTAGTAAAGTAGAAAAACCAAAGAAAACATACGAAACATAGGTCATCCCCGTTGTAGCAATTATTCCATATTTTGGGATAAGTAATATATTACCCAAAATATTGATAGTTGCAGAAATAGCAGAAATCATTGAAATCAATTTCGTTTTACCACTTATCAGCAAGGGGTATGTAAAAAATGTATACGTACTCCAATACATGTATGAACACATAACAATAATAGCTACTGGATGTGCTTGTTGCAATTCTTTCGTTCTAAAGAAAAATAAAAAAAATTCTTTTGAAAAAAAAGAGGCAAAGAATAATAAAACAGAAAGAGAAAATGTAGAAACAAAAATCAATTTCCTTAGGAATTCCCTACTCTCCGCTTTATCGCTATTTCGGAAATTCTCTTGTATCCTTCTAGCAAATGTTTGAAAATATCCATTAACACCAAACATACCATAAGACCCAATTGTATATCCCTGACTATATAACCCTATTTGCTTACTGGGGACATTAAAGTACTGCAGCAATATCCTGTCTGAAGAATTTAATATTAATAGAGAAAGCTGGTGTGGCATAAGTGGCATACCTATCTTTAATGCCCACAACTTAAAACGTCTTTTGGAAATAAACTTTGGGTAAATTTTCTGGTCAATGAAAATACGTTTAATATAAAAAAGATAACTAGTAAGGACTCCTATGGGCCACATTAGAATCCAACCTAAATAACCCAATTTAAATACCCCCACCGTAAGAAAAAAAACAAGTGTTGACAATATCCCTCCTATTAATGATGTTATGGTAAATGGCAGGGGCTTTTCGGTCAAAACAAAAAAACTGGCGGCAATGGTATCGACAGGAGAAAGTGTTAGGTAAACAGATAAACAAATGATTACTGTGAAAAAGTACCCATTGAATTTTTCGTAAAGCGTGAAATACAAAACTAAAGAAAGTACAATTGAGCTTAAAAATCCTGCTAATGTCATTAAACCAAATGACCTAGACCATATTAAGTGAAACTTCTGCTTAAACTCAAAAAAAGAATTTTGCAAAACAACATTCTGACCTAATATGGTAACAAACTGAAATATTAATAAATAAGCACTTACAAGTCCATAAATCGCATAATCATTCAACGAGAGATTCTTTGAAACAAAAGGCAAAATGAACAAAAACGAAATTGTCGATAACTTAGGAAGTAAAGTGTATACGAATAAATTGAAAAATATTTTTCTTCGAGTTGCCAATCTTATTTTTCAGTATTTACCAACCGTAAAATCTCACCGTAAGTATCACTATATTTTTTATAGATATCCTGATGCGCTTCCCTATCGAGATTTATGTCAATAGGCGGATAACTCTGGCCAAACATACTATTAGCAAATTCAATCTGAAACAGAAGTCTTTTACCTTGAATCAATTCCTTTCCCTTATGGAAACCTCTAGTATCAACCGCAATGATCGAACCTTTTCTACCACAAATCTCAACCATGTTGGATTTACCATAGGCTTTCTCTATTTCCTCATCACTAAATCGACCATCCCTTGCTAGAGACTTAGGCAATTCCTTATGAGATCCTCTAACATAACAATGAGGACCATTATTTGTATCGACATCGGTAATGTAAAAGAAGAACTTCATGAACTTTATTCGATCCAAATCAAAATGATATAACTGAGCAGCTTCTGACTTACCCTGTCCTTTAAATGGCAAGCTCCACCAGAATGCTACTAAATCCAATATCGGTTTACACCCTAAATATTCTTGAGCAAAAAACAAGAGACTCTGATCAAAAAGCAAATTAACCAAGTGAGGAGATGATACAATTTTACTATTTGTAAATTGATAACGTGGACTTATCGGTTTTGATTCATCAAACACTATTTCATTAGTGGAATATTTTTGTCCAGGCGATGATAAATCAAGATAACTCGTTGGTGTTGTTGATGCATACTTAAATATTTCGTCAACTAACTCTTCATTTAATACATTATCGAATATATAATATCCATCTTGTTTCATTTTAGTAACCATAGCTTCTGCTTTCCCAGCGCTAAGGTCGCCCAACACCCCAATTGGCTTTATATCTAAATATTTAGGCCGATTACTCATAATCTCAACACTTAACTTATCATTACTAGCTCCTCCAGTCAAAATGAACATATTTCGCATAGCAATGTATGCCTCATGAGTACTGATTCCAGTTTTTTGAAAATGAGCAAACCCTTTTTTTAAGGCTTTGCCGTGAAGAATCTTTTTTACCTGATTAATGAAAATATTATTCATGACATTGTATTGAGCGTAAGGTTAGTGAATGGGTAGAGTTAGGATAACGTATAAAAAATTCTAGAATTGAAAATTCTTTTAAGTAACTAGGGAAGCCGCCTTGTATGACAGGAGTATCAAGAAAAGCTATATTAACGTCAATGGGTAACGTAAACTCGAATCCTCCAGGAGCAAAGGAAGATGCACTATGCTGACGACCATTAAAAGAGAATTCGACTGTTATTATTTGACTTGACCTATTTTCTCCCTTTAATACGATTGATGTGATTTTTTTTGAGGTTAAAACGACAAGTGCTTGTGGCTTAATAGCCAACATTCCATTTTTTTTACATTCATCATATTCCCCGAAATGATGAAAACCCTTGTAGAAATAAGGTAAATCCATTTCTGTAGAAACCTCTATGACATCCTTTGGCAAAAATGGTAATCGTGCTCCAATTTTTCTAGCAGGCGTCCCAGCCCAAATTTCATATGGCGGGATATGGTTAGATACAATACTATTTGCACCAATAACTGCACCACGTCCTATTTTAACACCTGGCTTTAAGAGTACATTTTTACCAAGCCAACAATCTTCGTCGATAACAATGCGCTTATCATAAGTTGATTTCACATTTTCTGAAGCATTTAGTTGATCCTGTTCACGAATTGTTCTTGCAGGAAAATTTCGAAAACTATGATCACCTGTGGAAATAAAAATATCAGGCGCTAGTATGCAATAGCTATTCACTATAATATCGCCCAATAACTTACACCGGTCTTGGATTGAAACGTGATTTTCAATATTGATCTTTCCTGCAGCATAAGCCTTAATTTCTACATCGTGCCCAACCCAACAATGATCAGCAATCAAAATATTTGGTTCCGTTTTGAGTATTGAATCAATCACATCTATCCTTGTTCCTCGCTCTAGAAAGGATGTCTGATTTATCGAGATGAACTTAGAATTACTAAAACTAACTCCATGAAAGTATCTGCCATGGAGAAATGATCTTAGTATTGACTTCAGTATCGATTTAAAAAACAAAATAAAATCCTGAATGATTTTCATTGAGTGAGACTAATCAGCTTTACAAATATTGGCTCAACGCAAGGAGTCATGATTGATTACCGCTAAAGAAGAATGTCATCAAAACTTAATCGTGTACCCTTTTCAAGATCTGCTTTAATTTGCTTACCTAAGACTTGACTATAAAATTTGGGGTGTAATCCATATCCAGGTCGTATAGATTTGACGTTTTGCTCATTGATTATGTCACCTTCCTTCATGTCTTCTACAACATATAGTGATCTTGAAAATTCTTTACCTTTTAGTTGCTTGTCTGTAAGTGCATAATCGACTACACCAATAGCAGACTCTGCTTCACGAATAGACTTGACCATCTCAGAAAATTCTACCTCATTCATGGAGAAAGATGCATCAGGCCCACCAACAGAACGGTCAAGTATGAAATGCTTTTCGATGATTTTTGCTCCTAGTACAGTTGCCACTATTGGAACAGTGGCACCCATGGTATGATCAGATAATCCAGCAACCACTCCAAACCGATTGGCAAGATCTTTTATCATACTCATATTCGCTTCCTCAATGGGAGCTGGATAACTAGAAGTACACTTTAGTAATGCAATCTTAGTATTACCCATTCTTTTACATGCCTCGACGGCCAATTCGATATCGGCAATTTCTGCAATTCCTGTAGATATGATAACTGGTTTCCCTTTAGAAGCAACATATTCAATCAAGGGGATATCGGTTATTTCAAATGAGGCAATTTTATAAGCAGGCGTATCTAGGGTTTCTAAAAAATCAACCGCTGTTTTATCAAATGGAGATGAAAAACAAACAAGCCCTTCTTCTTTTGCTACATCAAACAATTCTTTATGCCATTCCCATGGCGTGTAGGCTTGTTGGTAAAGATTATATAGATTCTGACCATCCCATATAGTTCCTTTTATCAAGAAATCATCCTTGCTTGAATCGATGGTAATTGTGTCTGCTGTATACGTTTGCAATTTAATGCAGTCTGCTCCAGCGCGCTTTGCTGCACGAATAGTTTCCTTAGCTGTTTCCAAACTACCGTTGTGGTTTGCGGATAATTCTGCGATGATAAATACTTTTGAAAACTCTAGTACACTTAATTCCTTCAACATACTCTTTAATCTATGTATTCTGAAAACCCTTTATAAAACTTTTTGCCTGCGGCAACTATAGAATAGGATGAAATTTCCTCTTCCAACAAATCCTCGAGCGACCAAATTACATCATGAAATCCCATCAAATCCCTAAATCGAACTGTACTTGAAAACCTTGGGTTTATTTCAAATACACACGGGCCCTTGGCATTAAACCTCAATTGTACATTAATGGAACCGATGAGACCTAGATGATTAGCTATAGAAACAAGCAGCTTATCGATCTCGGCATGAATAACCACTTCACCATAACCAGAAAAACCTCCCATGAGTGTACGCCTAAACGTAATGTGCCTAACGTCCCCATTACTAGACCTGAATAAGCCACAGGTATATTCTTCTGATTCATTTGGAAGATACTCCTGGATAATAAATCCCTGCTTCTTATCTTTTAGATAGTTTAAGTCTGTTTCATCCTCTACAAGAAATACATTTTTGCTTCCTGAGCCTGTCCTACTTTTAGCTATAAATGGATATGCAAGATGTTGATTCCCCTCATATAAATATGTAACAGGATAATTCAAGTTATTTTTTTCCAAAAAGAGTGCAGTTTCTAGTTTATCCAATCCAACACTAAGAGCTTCATCGTTAACTAACAGGACTTTGGCTGAAAGTGAATTCCTACACTTATTTTCAAAGAAAAAACGAATTTCAGATTCGGATACCGGAATGATAACATCTATATCATTGGCTAACACTAAATCTTTTAGTCGATCAAGATAATTCGTATCAGTGCATCTAGGAAGTGTAAAACATTCATCAAATAAAAAAACACCTGCATGATCGTTATTTAAATCAGTGCCGATTAATCGTGAAATATGGCTATTCGACTTAAGCACTTTAGCAATACTTTGTCCAATATCACCTCCACAACCTGCAATAAGAATATTAATCTTCCTCATTATCTACTTAAGATACTCAGATTATATGAATTTTCAGGATCGAATTTCTCAACATCCCTCATTAAGCATTCTGTAGAATAAGCTGTCTTCTTAAATTCAACTTGCTTAGTACTCGTTTCTATTATTACCCAATCAGCGATGCCCCCTTTTGACCTAGACTGTCCTACCGACCCTACATTAATCAAAATACTATTATTACACGTGTAGCTAAAAGCATAATGAGAATGGCCAACTAAAACAAAATCGTGATCACTTGAATTGCACTTTTCTAAAATAGCTTTATCTGTATCTGGATATAAGTAAGTATTATAATCCCATGGACTACCATGGTTTAGCTGAAATGAAATATCATCTATTTTTACAGAAGTAGAAAATGGCTTTGACAACAAATACTCCAATTGTTTTTCGGATAGTTTTTCGAGGGCCTTAATATGCCCACTTCCATATTTTGACTTCAATACATTCGAATCAATTTCTTTATTCTTCAACTGCATAAGCAATTTCTCATGGTTACCTTGAATCATTTCCGGCTCCCAAGGGGACAACATCTCCAGCACTTCATTAGGATAATAATAATAACCAACACAATCGCCCAAAACAAATACCTTTTCTATTTGGTGATGGGAGACTTCATCCAACACTTCTTTTAATGCATATTTATTGCCATGAATATCAGACAATACAGCTATTTTCAAACGGAAACCTTTAAAAGTTCTCTACACAAAGCATCTTTAAACTCAATCTCAATTGGAAATATATTACTGTATTTAGATGAATCAACTATAAAATTGAAATTTGAAGTGAAAGGAGTTTTTATTTCTTCCGCATCAGTATCTATTAACGCATCTAAGTCTTTTTGATAAAAATCACAATACAATCTCATTAAATTCCTCTCACTAATTTGAGAGAAACTGACATTATAGGTTCCATAATATTCAGTAATGATAAAATTCAGAATCGCCTGTGCAGCTTCTTTCGCAATAATATAATTAACAGATGCATCAAGTGATTTAGGATTTATGCGAATAGCCTCTGCCAACTTATCGATGTAAAAATGTGTTCTACGCGTATAATCATTAGCCCCTAATATGATCGGAAACCTTAAAACCACTTGTTTGTCCAAATCATAATGTTGTGCGAAATAGGCTTCCATATTTCGCTTCCCTTCTCCGTAACTGATTTCAGGGCGATCAATCATTAAGATTGGAATAGCTAAGGCATTGAATGATTCTTCATTAAAGAAAGAGTCCGATGTCAACTCCAAAGGCAAAGCATAAGTGTAGATTGTTGACACCAGAATTAATTTGGGCTTTTTAGCTTGCAATGAAATTGCATTATGCAACACTGCAGCATCAACTGCAGAGTATCCTATAAAGTCAACTACAACATCAAATGAATGAGATGAAAACAACGCATTCATTTCCTCTGGATTTTTCCGATCTAATTTTGTAAAATGCACAACATCAATTTCTCTCCTAGAAGCAACATGAAAGGGAATTTTATGATTCCTCAACAATTCAATCAACTCCAATCCAACATACTTTGTACCACCAAGCACTAAAACACTAAGCATGATATTGTGACATTAGTTTTTCGTGAATGATGACTTTCGAATACTTGTCAGTAGATTTAGCCACATGTGAACCCTCTTCTTTTCTAATATAGTCATTAGATTCCATCACTTCATACAACTTCGGCCTCAAGTCAAATGCATAGGTGAATATTCTATGAAACTGTAAATCAGCAAATGCCGCTTTCTCTAGTAGGCTGAGATATTTGCTCCAATGAAAATTGAAATATTGTTCTTCTAGTGAAGTATCCATGATGAATGAAATCTCCGCTTCTTTTAAATTCCAATCTATATGCACCAATCCACCATACCCTATACATGAATCCTTTTCTAGGTAAGAGAATAATAGTTGTGGTGGATTTTGTTCATCAAATTGCGGTAAAAGAACATGCTTATAATAGTCATCTTGTTGGGCTGCAGTTAATGGACTCTTTTGCCTCAAATGATAAAGTTGCTCATTGCGCCATTTCATGATTTGCATCCTATCCATCATTCGAATAGGAACAATAGAATAATCTCCACTAGTAAAAACCTGTTTGGTTAATGCCTTATACTGCAAATTGGTGGGAAATGAAAAATCAGTCATTTAGGCGTTATTCAATAATTTATACTTCATCTCTGCCAACTTCCAATCAGATAGGTTGTCTATATCTTGGCATTCCATTTCTGATAGTTTTACAACCCCTGCACCTTCCAATGACAATACACAACCTTCACTCAGATTAATCCAGTACCACTGTCCTGCATCATGGTAAATCGGTTGAAGGTCTTGCGATCTAGCATTTTTATGTTCTGGCCATGCGAAATTTGAAATTCCCTCTCCATTTAGTTTAAGTCCCCGCCAAACAGGGTAACTAAATTCAACTGCTGGGAAAACGGTTGGGTAATTATTATTAATGATGAGATCATAGCCTTGTTTCAGATGATTTATATTTATTAGCGGCGCAGTTGGGTAGATGCAGCATACGTAATCAAACTTCTTTTGTTGAACTTCTTGATATTGGGCGAGTACTTCTTCAACTACATTAGCTGTTGTAGCAAAATCATCTGAGTTTTTTGCACTTCGTAAAAAAGGAACTGATGCTCCACAGGACGAAGCCACTGAAGCAATTTCAGCATCATCAGTAGATACCATAACTTCATCAAACAAGCCGGATTGAATCGCTGCTGAAATTGAATAGCTAATGATGGGCTGGCCAAAAAAATCTTTGATGTTTTTCCGCTCAATACGCTTGCTGCCACCACGAGCTGGTATGATACAAATATTAGACACTGAAGAAATTATTTATGGTATCAATAACATACTGCTGCTCTGCTTCCGTTAGCGTTGGATACATAGGTAGACTCAAACAATGTTTGTAATAATTTTCTGCGATGGGTAATGCACCTTCTTTCCATCCCAATTCACGATAATAGGGCATCAAATGACATGGGATATAATGAACCTGTGTAAAAATTTGTTTGGTTTTTAAAAATTCATATAACGCTAAACGCTTATCTGTTTCGATTACATAAAGATGATAGGCGTGGCCTTCAACAACACCCGACTGACCAGTTATAAAACTAGCAAGCTTAAATGCATCGGCATAGGTCTTAGCGATTTTTCTGCGTTTCTCTAAACCCTGATTTGCTCGTTTGAGTTGACTTATGCCAAGGGCAGATTGAAAATCAGTGAACCGATAATTGTATCCAAGTTCTTGCATTTCCATATACCAACCAGGATATGCATCAGATGATGAACCTGCGGCAAATTCTGCACTATTGGTGAATTGCGTTGCCTCACGGGTAATCCCATGAGAGCGAAGCAATAACAGCTTCTTATATAAATCAGGATTGTTCGTAGTAATCATTCCACCTTCTCCTGTTGCAATATGCTTAACGGGATGAAATGAAAAAATAGCTAAATCAGCATATGCTCCATTTCCACAATGCTGAGCGTTTTGTGTTGAATCAGTAAAAAATCCACCAGGAGCATGGCACGAATCTTCTATAAGCCATAGCCCATGTTTATCTGCTAGTTTTCGAAATGCTTCTAAGTCTACGGGATATCCTGCAAAGTCAACTGGGATGATTCCTTTAAAAAAATGAGGAGGTTTTGATAAAATCAGCTCTTCCGTTTTTTTAAGATCAAGCGTGTAGTTAATAGGGTCGATGTCAGCGAACCAAACGTTTCCACCGCAGTACCGTATACAATTGGCAGAGGCCGCAAATGTAATAGGTGTTGTTATGACATTGGTTTGATTATCTACCCCTATGGCCAATGCAGACAAATGCAATGCTGCTGTTCCATTGGAAACAGCCACGGCATATTTTGCTCCAACATACGAAGCAAATGCATCTTCAAAAAGTTTAATGGTTGGACCTTGGGTTAAATAGTCAGATTGCAATGCTTTTGCCACTGCAGCAAGATCATCTTCCGTTATGTGTTGCTTACCGTAAGGAATTGAAGTCATAACTCAACTGTTGAATCAACGTGTTTTGAATAGGCGATCGAATATCGGCCATACATAGCCACTCTTTATTTTCACCTGAATTGTATAAAGAACTTACAAAAAAATTTACAACATTAAAACCAGAAACAAAACCCTTTAGTGGCATGATTGGCGTTTGATGGTTTTAATAAAGAACTAGCTAATCTGGTTAGTAACATTGTTTTGAAAACAAAATCTATATTCCTATTGATAATTAGCGCTGAATTAAATGCATTAAAATTTTAGAATGAATATAAAACCATCTCGTAGAGATATTTTTATATATTGTAGTACATTCATCCATACATTTAATTGATAGCAATCACTTTTGCATGATCAAGTTTTTCGTACTCACTATTTTTACTCAAAAACTCTGGCACCAATTCTTTCATTTTAGAAACAAGTAGCATTTCATCATCCCCTGCAAGAATTAACTCAAGTTGATTAAAACTTGAAATGACGCTATCTAAAGAAACATCACGAACTTTTGCGATTAATATTTTTTCATGATATGTATGTGAAGTATTCTCACCATCATTCAACAATTCTTCGTACAATTTCTCTCCAGGCCTTAATCCAGTATAATGAATTTGAATGTCAATATTTGGGATAAATCCATATAACCTAATCATCTTCTTTGCCAAATCGAGTATTCTAACAGATTGCCCCATATCAAACACAAAAATTTCGCCTCCATTACCCATAGCTCCAGCTTCCATAACAAGTTGGCAAGCTTCAGGTATTGTCATGAAATAACGTGTAATGTTTGGATGCGTTACCGTAACAGGACCGCCTCGCTCAATTTGTTCTTTAAATAGATTTATAACAGAACCATTAGAGCCCAAAACATTTCCGAATCGTGTCGTAATAAAGCGAGTTGAATGAGTAGCGGATTTTGCTAAGCCTTGAACATATATCTCTGCTAATCGTTTTGAAGCTCCCATTACATTAGTTGGGTTAACTGCCTTATCAGTAGAAACCATCACAAATCGCTCCACATTATAAGAAACAGATAAATCAGCAACAACACGTGTCCCTATTGAATTATTTTTCACGGCTTCAGTTGGAAAAAGCTCCATCATAGGAACATGTTTGTAGGCGGCAGCATGGTATACAATTTGAGGTTTGTACTCCTCAAATAACTCCTTCATCCTAGGCTCACTTGTAACGCTTGCGAGAAAAGGCAAACAATTTGTATTCGTTTTGCCCTCTTCAAGTTCCAGAAGTAAATGGTGTAAAGGAGTTTCGGCACAATCACATAATACTATCAATTCAGGATTGTGACACAAGAGCTGTCGAACAATTTCACTACCTATTGACCCAGCAGCACCGGTAACTAAGATTCTTTTCCCCTTAATTTGATTCCTGATTTGGATGTTATTAATAATGATTGCTTCTCGCTCTAACAATTCCTCAATGTTAATTGTCCTCAATTGTTTAGATGAGAAAGATCCTTCATTCCAGTTTTTGAAAACAGGAACGGTTAATACTTTAACATTATTATTCAACGAAAAATCAACTAATTCATTTTTTCGAAAAGCCGGTATTGAGAAACTAGCAATGACAATTTCATCAATAACATTTTCACTTACTAAAAGAGGCAATTGGCTGAAAGGGTATATAGTAATTCCATCTAATACTCTGTTATGCTTTTTGACATTATCATCAATGAATGCAACTACATTTACATAGTTATTCCCATCTTTGTCTAAGACGCGTTTAGTAACCATGCCCGCTTCAGCTGCACCATAGATTATAACATTCTTTTTTATCATTCTCACATTTCGAAGATGTGAAAAAAGATACTTTACCCCAACTCGATAAGTCATTAAAAAGACGAAACTGAATGTGCTAAGAAGAATCAAAATAGAAAACTGAAGATATAAATTTGATACAGTAGGAATAGCCATTTTCCCGATCAAAGCCAAAATCAAGCATGAAGCTATCACGGCTATTGCAATTCGAAATGCATCTTTAGAACTAGTATATCGTACAATTCCAGCATAGGTTTTTATTGATAGAAAAACCAACCCAAATATTAAAGACACCAACGTAATTGTTCTGAAGGCAATATGCAAATTGATTAAATCATTGTCAAAGTTAAACCTAACCATAATTGCCCACCATAGAGCAAATACAATACAGATCATATCCACAAGAAAAATAATAGAGCGGGGTAGTACACTTGACGTTTTTATCATTTTATTGTCCTCAGTTATTTGTAATAATAATCCAGTCTACTGCAGTTGCAAGATAATTAACAGGATACCATAAAAAAGTAGCTACGCCTTCAACCCAACTGTTACTTTCGCAGTACCCCATACAATTGGCAGCAGCAAAGGTAATAGGTGTTGGCATAACATTGGATTGATTATCTACTCCTAAGACCAATGCAGATAAATGCAATTCCGCTGTTCCATTAGAAACAGCTACTGCATTTTTAAATCCAACATACGAAGAGGAGGCATCTTCAAAAAGTTTAATGGTTGGACCTTGGGTTAAATAGTCAGACTGCAATGCTTTTGCCACTGCAGCCAAATCATCTTCGGTTATATGTTGCTTACCGTAAGAAATTGAAGTCATACTTCAAATGTTGGATCAACGTGTTGTTGAATAAGCGATCGAATATCTGCGACAGACAACCACTCTTTATTTTCACCTGAATTATACGTGAAGCCAACAGGAACTTTTACCGCGTTGAAACGAGTAATAAAATCATTTAGTGACCATCTTGGTACTTGAGGTAGAATCGCGTAATATTTTCCTAAGTCATAGGTTGAGTAGGAATCTGACGATGTTATCATTTCCTCATGTATTTTTTCGCCTGGTCTGATTCCTACAATTTTTTGCTCTACACCTGGTGCTATGGCTTCAGCTACATCAGTGATTCGATATGATGGAATTTTGGGAACAAATAATTCTCCACCCCAAGCTGAATGTAATGCACTCAATACCATTTCAACTCCTTCCGTCAATGAAATATTAAATCGTGTCATAGCGGCATCGGTAATTGGGATGAATGCATCTTTTCGCTTCTTTAAAAAGAATGGCATCACCGACCCGTTTGAGCCCATTACATTTCCGTAACGCACTACGGAGAAAATTATATCTTTTTTACCGCGGATATTATTTGCTGCGATGAACAATTTATCAGAAGTAAGTTTTGTTGCACCATATAAATTAATAGGCGCACATGCTTTATCTGTAGAGAGTGCAACAACCTTGCTAACAGAAGTTTCAAGGGCAGCGCGAATTACATTTTCAGCTCCACCGATATTTGTCTTTACACATTCATCAGGATTGTATTCTGCAATAGGCACATGTTTCATAGCAGCAGCATGGATTACATAATCAATTCCCTGAAAAGCCCTTTTCAATCTTTCGTAGTCTCTTACATCCCCAATAAAAAATCGAATTTGAGGGAATTGGTAATCAGGAAAATCTTGAGCCATGGTAAACTGTTTCTGCTCATCTCTTGAGAAGATTACTAAGCGCTCTATCCTTGGAAATTTTTCTAATATATACGATGTGAAGGCTTTTCCAAATGAGCCTGTGCCTCCTGTTATTAAAACCGATTTACCATTTAAATCAAGCTGATCTGACATTTGAATATGTTTTATTTAACACGTAAAAAAATAACAACCGTTTTAAAAACTAAAAAAGAAAAATACCCTAGAGGCTTTTTTGATTCCAAATAACATTGATAGTGGCAATGGTTATTTTAGCATCCATCAAAATAGAGGCTTTTTTGATATAAAAAAGATCATACTCTAGCTTCTGATAATTTTGCTCAGGCGTTGCAGTGGGGTCATTGATTTGAGCCCACCCTGTAATACCCGGCCTTATCAAATGCCTTAGCTCATAGTAAGGATTTTCTTTAATGAGTTTATTCACGATTTCAGTGCGTTCAGGTCTTGGGCCAATCAATGACATGTGCCCAAGGAGAATATTATAAAATTGAGGCAATTCATCAATCTTTGACTTCCTCAAAAATAATCCTAGAGGATAAATGCGTTTATCATTTTCAATCGTATGTTCAGTATATGCTTCAGGAGTATGAATCATAGTTCTGAGCTTGACGATAGAAAATTTCTTTTGACCCTTGCCTACTCTTTCCTGATGAAAAAAGACTGGTCCTTTTGATGTCAACTTTATCAAGCCAGCCGCCAAAACAATCAATATAATTGAAATCGGGGCAAATAGAATCGTAACAAACAAATCTATGCAACGCTTTAATATCTCAATATGATAACTCACTTTAAGGTTTACAATATCCTTCAAGGCAATCCAATTGCCATTAACCTTTAATACCGGAATTTTTAATTCGTATTTCTCGTATAGGTCAGATAAATTTCGAATGTTGATACGTTCAACTCGAATCTTATTCAATGCACTGATGACATTATCATCCACCATATTCCCCTCAAACTCATCTAAGAAAACAGCAGTATTATTGAGGTTCTGCTCTAGTAAAAGATCTAATTCTTGAATGGTTTGAAACCGAGAATTCCATGTACTGATATCATATAATGACAGAAATTTTTCATTCAATGAAAGTCGTTGATGAATTATTCCAGGGTTTATGATGATTGCCTTGTATTTGGCCATCTATAGTATAGTTTCCATTTGAAATAGCATACGTAGCTCATGACACCTCGTATACATTAGATTTCTATGAATCAAATAACTCAATTACTTGCTCTCCAATTGGTAAAGAGTGAATACAATGAGGACAACAACAATCCTACTACTGCAGAGATTATCAATATTTTAAGATTATCTTCTACATTCTTACGAAGTGGATACCTGCTACTTTCTACGATTTCAATAACGGGAGTCTGTTGAGATAACATCGATTTTGAAACCTGAAGATTTTTATACGTTTCTGCAAAAATCGTAAAGGTCATTGTCATATCTCGATTCAATATTTCATTTGTTACCGGAGCACCCAATACTGCGGGGTTAAGATCTACTAATGATTGCTTAGACCTTGCACTTGAAACTGTTTTGCTTGTCATCATTGCAGATAAACTATCTACTCTTTGCTGAAGTTGTTGCACATTAATTAATCTGTATTTGTTTTTTGACTCTAAATATTGATCGATTGCTTTTTGAACAAGAACTTCACAAAACAACTTGCTAAAATCTTCGTCACGAGTTGACATCTCAACTTGAACAAAGGTTCCTTTTTTATCCGGCTTGGATACAGTCAAATCTTTTTCGAGTATGCGCTTTATTACAAGCTGCATTAAGCTATCCTGGAATCGACTTAATTCTTCTCCGTCTTTAGTCTGAAAAGGCAATGGGCCAACCCCATATTTTTTTGCCCATTTTTTTTGCAACCCATATACTTGTGTGTATCGATCCGCCAACGTTGTTTTAGGCACAACACCTTGCAATGGAGTAAGTAACACATCCCTACAAAGACTTTCACTTTGCAGAAACAAAATAACATTACCACCAGAAAAAATTCCACCGCCACCTGCACCTCCGAGATCAACACCAAGTTGACCAGCAATAGAAGATAAACCACCTCCGCCAGAGCTTGATTCTTCCACAACGAAAGAAATACGCGATATATATTCTACAGGCCTCAATTTAATAAATGCAAAACCCAATAGAAATCCCAATATAGCAAAGCCGATTATTTGCTTGAATCTTTTCTTAAGAATAGAAAAAACTTTTCTAAAAAAACCAAGGAGATCATATATAGATATCTCGTCGTTGGAATTAACTTCTTTTATACTCATATGAATCTATTATAGTTTTTGTAACAATAACAAGACTGTAATCAAGCTAGCAAATGATGAAATTAAAACACCTGCTTTTGAAGGATCAAATGGCTTAGCGTCAGGTTTTGTTGGGATAAAGATTGAACTCCCTGGAGTGACTTTAGGATAAAATCTCATCCCGAAATATTGATGCGTTTTGGCAGATCGTCCATTTGGATAAACGACGAATGATCTTTTTCGATATGCATTTTTGGTAAATCCACCAGCTGCAGAAAGATAGCTTGGAAAACCTCTTCCACTTTGGAATTGTATCGTTACAGGTTTTAACACCTCACCTCCTACACTTACTGTGTTAGTAAAACGAGGAATAACTAGCTCATCCCCATCTTCCAAGGTAACATCATCTTCGCTACCTGGATTGTCTAATATGCGCTTAAGATCTAATGCCACATCCGTAGTTTCACTTTTCAAAGCTTCATCTGCCACCAACGAACTGGTATCTTGCTTACCATTTTTTAGACTGGATAATTTTATATTAGACAAAGCTAGACGCTTGATTTCCGATACATCCATTTTGATTTTTTTCCGAATCAATTTAGCGCCTGCAATATTTGCATAAGGCAATAACCCCCCAGTACGCTTCATGATTGAGCTCAACTTCTCTTCAGGACTTGTCAATGTATAATTGCCTGTGTAAAGAACTTCTCCCGTTACTTTGATTGAGATCTGTTTTACTTTAAGCGGGTCAGTTTTAATGCTGATGATATCAAATGGTTTCAGGTAAATATCTGACCCTAAGTTGCTCAAATCCTTTTTAATTTCTACTTGAATGATTTCAGAAGTCGACTCCCCTTTCTTTCCTAAATTGATGTCATTACGGCGACGACCAATCTCTATATTAGACGGTGTTGCACTTTCCATAAAACCTCCTGCCTGCAGAATCAATGCTTGCAAGGATAATGAATCTTCATATTTGTAATCGCCAGGCAATTTAACTGGACCCAAAATGGTGATGGTTGTGCTATCGCGAAGATCAAGTATGGAAACCACATGAATACTATCTTCCTTCTTCAATGGTAAAATGCTATTGCCAAGGATAATTTCTTTTAGATCAAGACTTTTATACTCTTTAGTTTTATCATCTCTCAACCTCACCATATTTGCTCTTCCGGTAAAGGCGTCTTCCTTTAAACCTTGCGCTTTTTCAATAAGCTTAGCTAAATCCATACCATTCTCTAATGCATAAGCACCAGGCTTGAATACGGCTCCTGATATAATCACTCTGTTTTGAAATCTATTCACAACAGAGTCAACATAAAGTGAATCGCCATTTTCAAAGTTGAATGTAGAAAAATCTGCACGGGCAACATCAATCACTTTTCGTTCAACATCAGTATAACGTGTTCCCGTTATTCTTCCCTTAAATGCACTTCCCTTAAAACCTCCAGCAAATGACAATGCAGTAGCTAATGTTTCTGATTTTTTAATTTCGAAAATGCCTGTTTTATTTAGTCCACCGTCCAACACAATTTGTGTTTGGGCATATGGAACACGAATCACATCGTTATCACGCAAGGTGATGTTTGTAGCTTGATCTCCTTTTAATATAAAATCATACAAGTCTGCAACCAAGATTGTTTTACCACTTCGAACCAATTCAATATTTCTATATGAACCATTTTCAGTAGGACCTCCACAAGTATACAATGCATTGAAGAAGGTAGCCAATGAGGGCAATGTCATGGTACCAGGCTTGCGTACTGCCCCTACTATGGTAACTTGAATACTTCGGATAGAGCCAAGTGTTAACTGAAATTTTGTTTCACCTGAACTAAGTGCAGGATAATATTTTGTTAGTCTTGCCTTGAGCACTCCAGCTGCTTGTTCGATTGTCATGCCACCAACATTAACAGGACCAGCATATTTAACATTGATGAATCCATCTGGCGAAACAGTTAATGTTTGACTAGAAATATTATTCCCATAAATGTCTAACTGTAGTTCATCGTCCGGACCAATCATATAGCTTCTTGGTGTGGCGATTTTAAGGTTGGGAACAAAAAGTGGATCGGCACTGGTGAATAATTCTGCCCCAAAAACCCTAGAAGTCTCTACTGGTGGTGTAACATAAACAGGAGCATCCCCTTTGAATGTTCTCTTAACAGATTGTTCGGAGCCACTGCCATTGGGTTGACCTGTAGAAGTTGTAACAGCAGCATCAGGCATTAAAATGCCAAGTCGCTCAGTTAATAGTTGCACTTCTGTATCAGGCATGCCTCTATCTTTAAACTGCTTAATCACATCATCTTTAGTCAAATTTGACTCCTTTGCCTTTTGAGCCATCTGCGCCAACATAGCATCGGTGATTTGAGCGGATTTTGCCTTACTTAAATCGGCAGGTAATTGTTGCGCAAATAAAGCCGTTGTAATAAAAACAAAAAAAGTTAGGGAAAAAGAAAGCTTAATGATATACCGCATGTGGATATTTTATTGTTAAGTGTTTTTTATATCTAGAAGTAATAATCTTTGAACGGTGAAATTAAAGTTAAAATGGCATATTCTATAAGAAGTTACATTGAGAAGCTTCAGTTTACCTAAGGCTTCGCCACCTCAGTCACATCGTGACCAAATTAGCTGTAGGTAAAATACTGCATCTAGTTGATATTCTTCAACATTAATGAGCAACTCAATTAGCAACAACATCACCCATTTTTTTGATAAAATCCAACGTGCTTGATATTGACTTTCAATACTGTAGACTCTATCAATCCCAAAAAATCTAACCTGGAGTGTTTGCAAGTGATCGTTCTGCAAAATCAGCCTTTTTTATTGATTTAACCATGGCAGATGTGACGTATATCGTTTTGCACAGATACATCAAAAAATAAAGTATAACCAATAGTTATTTGTGAATGGAAAATCAAGTTTAAAGACCAATTTGGAGCAGTTTTTTAACACTAAAAACACTGGTGCAAATCTACCCTAAAATAGGTTAAGAAAAAACTCGAGTTTCAGGGCAAAGCGCTTTGCCGTCAGCACTTAGTTACAAAAAAATTACTTACTCAAAAAACACCTTGATCGTTTGGTAGTACTGCCTCTTTTCGTGGTGGTGATTATCTGAGCTGCTGAATTCTCCTAAACCAAATAAAGGGGCTGCATAGCCTTTGTTGACAGCTATTTCAAGGAATCCAGATTCATTAAAGAAAGCTAGTTTTTCCCCTTCGGGAACTTCAGCATAATGGCTGCTTATCTTTTCGATGAAGGCATCACGCAAGAGTACAATTTTGAATTTTCTACCTTTTCGTTGTTCTTCAAAATCGTTTCTAGTGATATTCACAATCACATTTAAATATCGATCAATCATTAAGATCTGACCTTCAATATACTGTGAAGTAAAATACGGTTTTACTCTATTTTTTTCCTGAATGGCCACCTCTGTATTGCCAACTTTTTCCCATTTAACTCCGCTAAGTATAGATGAGAATGCTTCAATGAAAATAGCTGTAAAATTTCGGATATTCTTGGGGGTTGAAGCTGGGATGGGCAAGGAAATTACTTCTTCGGGTTTTTTATCTAAAATCATGGTAATCAATCCATTATCTGGAATTCCGATATATTGATTATCCTGCTTAACCAATAGCAGGTGATCTACATTATTATCGAATGAATTGATGAAAATAAGGTGAAAAGATTCCGGTGGAAAGCTTTCTAAGAATCCTTTGCAGACATAGGCTGCCTGCATAAAGTTGTATGGAATGATGTCGTGTGTGATATCAATAACCGAAAAACCATCATTTAGCTTCAAAATCTCCCCTTTCACTACACCTACGAGGTGATCTGACGATCCGAAATCACTGGTAAAGGTTAGAATGGGCATAAGAGATTGAAAAATATGATTGAATAGCGAAAATACACCCTGTTAGTTGAATTTAGCATTCTTCAAACAGGTCATTTTACCAGTTCGCCCCCTTTAAAAAAGAACCTTCGGGTTAGCTTATCGGTAAGTCCTGGGAAAAATTTATTCATGAAAACGGTTTCCTTGCCTTGAAAGGTCATAACCAATGTGCGCTTCCTTTTCTGGATGGAAATAATGATTCGACGAGCACATTCATCTGCGTTCATCAACTTATTTTCATCTAAAGGAGACTCCCCTTGCGATTCGCCCTTGCTGTTCAGGGCAACATTTCGGATATTGGAAGCAGTAAAGCCCGGACAAACCCACATCACATGAACACCTTTTGAAGCCACTTCCGTTTTAATCGATTCGAGCCAGCCTTGTAATGCAAACTTTGAAGCAGAATAACCACTTCTTCCAGGGAGTCCTCGATAGCCTGCTATTGATGAAACACCCACAACAACCCCTTTGGATTTTATGAGATATGGCAATGCATATGCAGTGGTGTAAAGGCTTCCATAGAAATTAACGTCCATCACTTTCTTTATAACAGGGATGAGTCCAGGACCAGCATCTTCAAGCAATCCACGCATGGATATGCCGGCATTGTTTATTAAAATATCAATTCCCCCAAACATTTTCACAGTATGCAATACCATTTTCTCGCATTCCTTTTCATTGGTTACATCTACAGGTAAAACAGATAATTTACCCATTGGCGCTTCTGCTTCCAGTGCTAAAATTTTTTGTTGAGATCTACCGCAGGTGACTACATTGGCGCCAAACCCCAGGAATTGCAGTACTAATGACTTTCCGATACCATCAGTACCTCCTGTAATTAGTACAGTTTTATTAATAAAAGTATTCATGGTGTAAAATTAAATCACTTTTCTTTTTGCTTGAGTATCAAAAGACCTTATTTTTGCACTCCCGTCGAAAAACGGTGGATTGAACTCGTAGCTCAGTTGGTAGAGCAATACACTTTTAATGTATGGGCCCTGGGTTCGAGTCCCAGCGGGTTCACAGACAAGCTAGCAAATAGCACAAAAAACTCCGATTTCTGATGATTTCGGGGTTTTTTTATGCGCTTTATGGCTCGTTTTATGGTGTTTTGTATTGAATTGTGTGGCTTGGTTGCGCTGATGAAGAAACTTTTAAATAATGTCCGATTAGGACTTGAACTAGAAAAAAAACAATCTTAAGGACTTTGATTTAATTTTAAATTAGTTGAATAAGAAACGTGTTAGGATATAGTATAAATGTTTGTAATGATTAATGTCTTGACTTGGAATATGAGGCGATCCGCTTCAGACAGCAAAAGCTGGGAGGTGATCAGGAAAGTGTCGCCTGAAATTTGCCTTCTTCAAGAAGTTGGTGGCATACCAAATGAAATATTAAATGAATATCAAATTCTCCAACAGAAAGCAACTAATAAAAATGGAATTCCACAAAAATTCTCCACTGTAATAATCTCAAAAGAACCACTTGAACAATTTAGATTAAAGTCCTCTATTGAATGGGTTAGTAATCAACTTGACTTTTTTTCAGGTAATTTTTTGAGTGCATCAACTATTATTAATCATAAAAAAATAAGTTTAATATCAGTTTATGCGCCTGCATGGATTGTAGACACAGAAAACATTGATCATAAAGATTTAAAAGGAATAAAACTTGAGCTATCTAAAGATGTATGGCCAACTGAAATTTTACAAAACGGATTGGAACACGAAAAAATATCGATAGAAAATAATTGGATCATAAGTGGGGATTTCAACAATTCTTCAACTTTTGATATTTTATGGCCAGGTGGTCCTAAGGGGTGCCAAGAAATTATAGATCGCTTATATGCCCTGAATTTAAAGGAAGCCCTTTTTGAACATCATCGAAAACTCGTACCAACTTTCAGAAATCCAAAGGGAGGTAAAATTATACATCAAATTGATCATGTCTTTTTATCCGAAGGATTATTCGCAAATCTCAACTCATCAATTGTTT
The DNA here is from genome assembly GCA_947451935.1 of Chitinophagaceae bacterium. Taxonomy (GTDB): domain Bacteria; phylum Bacteroidota; class Bacteroidia; order Chitinophagales; family Chitinophagaceae; genus Pollutibacter. The sequence goes on along the minus strand of CANGBH010000009.1, from coordinate 8,214 downwards.
TAGATGATATTGGGGTATTTGAAGATAGCCTCAGTGATCATCTTCCTATTCTTACAATTATCAAATAAGAATCAATCTACAATTTCATAAAATAATTAAATCAAGACCATCAATTAAATACTAACTTGATTCTTTGAAAATAAATGAAATGTGGCTCGAATTTGGGTTGACTGCATTGAATATCAAATTAATACATTCATTCTCGCAGAGTTAGTTTCAAAGTGTTCGCCCCAGCGGGTTCACTCAAATGACTATCAGAAATGATGGTCATTTTTGTTTCCATGAATTCAAAATACTACTTGTTTTGGCATTCTTCTACATTTTATACTCTCAAAAACTTGGGAAATATTACTTAGGCGCTTGTTCCAATCTCGAAAGAAGGCTTTACGAACATAACATTGGGCATTCTAAATTTACTTCTACTAGAATACCATGGACATTGGTGTATTAAGAGGAATTCACTGATTTAGTGGCGAGTCACTAATACTAATTTTAGGTGGTCATCTCAACCAATTCCTCCAATCGTTGGCTACGTTATCCCAATTAAATATGTCGAAGTTTGGTTCTCCTGTTGTGGTCAATGGAAAAAAATTATGCTCAAGCCCAATGTACGCCTTGAATGTAAAATTCTTTTTCTGTTGTCGCATTATTTCCACACGTAGATAATCATTGTATGGCGCGCTCCAGTCTTTTGTGCCATAACTAACCAAAACAGGAATTCTTAATTTTTCTAAATAGTGAATTGGAGGAATAGAAAAATCATAAGTTGCTTTGTGCGTATCACCTTTTGAGTTATCCATACTATTTTTATCGTTTACCACTTGCTGCCAATAATCAAATTCATGTTCAGCAAAATTTGTGCTATCGGATTCAGTTACTCGGGCTTCAGCTATGATCGACAAAATTCTACCCAACGGATTTCCTCCAGCATAAATTAAATGCGTTACTTTTTTGCATTTCATTGCAAGCTTAGAGGCAATTGTACTTCCTTCAGAATGTCCAGCGACAACTAATGTTGAATCATCCACAAAATCTAGTTTTTGTAAAAAGTCGATGACGCTTAAATTTCGAAGCACATAATAATCAAGTAGATTTCTGTCAGAATATTGTACAGGAAACTCCTTTGTTAGAGGGTCATTATACGTAAAACCATGACCCAACAAACTGGCCTCTACAACAAGCGGTATAAAGGGTTTACTAATGATGGCTATATGATAATCCCTCTCTAAACTATCAGTCTTAAAGGGGAAAGTGCCATATACGCTCTCCCCATCTTTTATAATTAATGGCTTCGGCAAACTACCTTGACAAAAAAGAAAAATTGGTTTTTTCTTTTGTTCATCTCCTTTCTTTGATTTCAATAGTATATCTACTGTCTCACCCTTGTATATGGTCTGAAAATGCCTAAATCCAAAGTCTTCAGGCGTGTTTTTCTGTGCAAGTACTTGGCAGGTGAAAAATATAACTAATATAAAAAGTAGAATTCTCATAACGCTTTAGAAAACCAATAAATATAGGCCATTTTTGTTTTATGAACATTGCAGCACTTGTAAACTAAGATGGTTTTTTGTTAAATTATTATAAAGAAAATTGCAAATGGTTGCGACTGGAATTTCGGTTGAGTTAACAGAATAGAAAAGTTATACGATGCTTTTTTAAAGGTTAGCGCTAACACTAGCTCCCTGTGGGTTCATAGACAATCTAGAAATTAGCATTGTTATCTCATTCCAACCACTCAACTGTCATTCCACACATTCAACTGTCATTCCAACTATTCAACTGTCATTCCGAGCGAAGCGAGGAATCTTTCACACCCTTTGTCATTCCGAGCAAAGCGAGGAATCTTTCACACCCTTTGTCATTCCGAGCGAAGCGAAGAATCTTTCACACCCTTTGTCATTCCGAGCGAAGCGAGGAATCTTTCACACCCTTTGTCATTCCGAGCGAAGCGAGGAATCTTGACTTTACTCGAATGAATTAGATTCCTCGCTTCGCTCGGAATGACAGTTTTTTTTGGGGGATGAAGGATTGACGCTGAACACTCTATGACTTTGTGCCTTCGTCCCTTTTCTGTATTACTATTACCTATTGGCTATTGCCATTTCTGTCATTCCTCGCTTCGCTCGGAATGACAGTATTTTTGGGGGATGAAGGATTGACGCTGAACACTCTGTGCCTTTGTGCCTTCGTCCCTTCGTCCCTTTTCTGTATTACTATTGCCTATTGCCATTTCTGTGAGGAGAATGACAAAATTATTTGAAAAGGATTGATAGAATTTCTATGCGAGTAATAACAATATAAAAAGTTAAAAGCAGTAGGAATGCCTTTTACCCAATTATAAAAATGAATATGAATGTAAGACTTCATTTATACCAATTTAAAACCCCTTAGAAGTACTTTTTCTATCCGAAAACCAATATTACAATACCTAATAAAAAATTGAAAATCAGTGTATTAAATAAAATTACAAGTTTAAAAAATGAAGAATTTTAACTATCTGAAACTATAGTATTATTTTTAAGCAGACTCTAGGAATTAATATGTTCTACTAGCATGAAATTTACTGAAGATTATATCATTCACAACCTATACTTTTCTGTAATCCTGTTAGCTGTAATTGTTTTTTTAGATGTGCTTATTCGATTTAAGTCCCCGCTTCAATTAAAGCTTTATATCTCATCAATCGTAGTCATTGGTATAGCTTCCCCTTCTGTTTTTTCATTCCTTGCTTCCGGCCCTGATCAATTTGTGCTGCAGATACTTGTTTTCAAGGGCATTGGTGGAATTTCGCTCATACAAGCTTTGACAATATTGTATTTCCAGAAGTATAAAAAGCTCGCTAATGCATACTCCATCTTTACCCTAGTTTATCTATTGTTACTATCCTATTATAGCTTAACCAATGAATTCTTAATCCCAAAAAATAACACAATTACTAGTGTAATGGACCAGCGAGAGTTTGATTATGATCTTCCTGTTTTTGGAAAGACACTGAGTTATATCTACCTAATTAGCTCGAACGCTATTTTGGCATTTTATATATATACTATATTGTTTAAATATTCTCATAATAACTTATACTTCAGAAAAGTACAACATTGGACAATTGCTCTATTTTTTTTCATAGCCCTTATGTTTATGGGGTTTATATTGTCATTTATTTTAACCAGAAACAACTCTACTTTTCAGTATGTATCAATTGGAGGGAGCTTGTATCTGCTTTTAATTATTCTATACAGGCCTAATTTTATAAATAAAAATGGCATTAAAATTTCATTTGGACAGGCATTTAATAGAAACCCTATAAATGAAATAAAAAGCGAAATATTTAATTATCATTTTTTTGGCAATTTCTATTATAGAAATAGGGAAGCCAGTACATCTGATTTTGCTGAACTTATTGGAGTTAACAAAGAATTAATATTTAACTACGTTTACCAGAACTATTCAATGAGTTTTGACGAATTGGTCAATAAAAACAGGATTGACTATTTTGTTGAAATCATTAAAGACCCCAAATTTAAAAATTATACAGTCGAAGCCTTGGCACTGGAAGTTGGTTTTGCTTCTAGGCAACGGTTTTATCAGCCATTTAAGAAATACCATGGCGGAAATCCCTCAGACCTGATCGAAATCTTTAATGATTAATTTACTGAAAACCAGTGTTTCCTGAGATGATACAGCTGTAATATTTAATAGCACATTGACATTCGCAATCAGTACAGAAGTAATTTGCTCTCCTCTTTTATTCCATAGATTTTTACAGTCCAAAATGTTGGACTATGCCGGTATTAAGCTACTTAAGGAATCTTGTTGGAAGATATTTTTTAACTACCCCTGACAAAAAAAATACATTTGATCATCATTTTTTTGACTTAAAGTATTATGTGCATCAGAATTCAAGCACAGAAAAATTTGCCGGCTTGCTAAATATAAGTTCCGAAGAACTGGACCAGATATCGACCAGTTATCACGGAGTCGATTTTACAACACTTATCCATCAGTACAGGTACCAATTATTGATCAAAGAATTGAAAAATCCAATCAACTCTAGTTTGCCAATTGAATCAATCACTAAACTATGCGGATTTGAGAGTAGTGTATCTTTTTTTTGTAATTCTATAAAATCAAAAAATCTCATAACTCATTAAGAAATCCAACTACTAGTCTTCTTAGTCCAGAAAATCCATTTTTAATCACCCTAATAATTTTCGCAATGAAAACTGCTTTAAAAGCTCTTCTCGTTCTATCTATTACACTAATTACTTTTCAGCTTTATGCACAGGTGGGTATTGGCGTTACACCGAAAGACATCCACCCTTCTGCACAGCTGGATGTAAGTTCTAGCAGCAAAGGCTTCTTGGCACCACGAATGACCAAGGCTCAGCGGCTAGCGATTACTAGACCTGCGGCCGGCTTGTTGGTCTATCAAACTGACGATCAAACCGGTTTACCAAAGGGCTTTTATTACTTTAATGGCACTGCTTGGACGGCCATTGGCGGATCCTCTACATTTGACACTACCTCTCTGTCGAATAGAATCAATCTAAAACTTTCTAAGACGGATACTGCTTCATTATCGACAAGAATCAATTTAAAACTTTCCGGAACAGATACAGTTTCATTATCAAATCGAATAAACACAAAGATTTCCGCAACAGATACAGTTTCATTATCAAATCGAATTAACACAAAGATTTCAGCGACAGATACGATATCATTATCAAACAGAACTAATCTTAAACTAAATATTGCCGATACAGCAACCATGCTCGATAATCGATTCGCTAAAGACACTGTGAGTTTGAGTAATAGAATTGATGCACTTAGTTTATCATCTGACACCGCATCACTCTCCGATAGAATCGATCTAAAACTAAATATCGCTGATACAGCAAGTATGCTGGATAACCGATTCGCAAAAGACACGGTGAGCCTGAGCAACAGAATAGATCTAAAACTAAATATCGCTGATACAGCAAGCATGCTGGATAACCGATTCGCAAAAGACACCCTGAGCTTGAGTAATAGAATTGATGCACTTTCAGCAGCAGCTATAGATACTACTTCATTGTCGAGTAGAATCGATTCAAAATTAAATATCGCCGATACAGCAACCATGCTCGATAATCGATTCGCTAAAGACACCGTGAGCCTGAGCAAGAGAATAGATCTAAAACTAAATATCGCTGATACAGCAAGCATGCTGGATAATCGATTCGCTAAAGACACGGTGAGTTTAAGCAATAGAATTGATGCACTTAGTTTATCATCTGATACCGCATCACTATCCGACAGAATCGATTCAAAATTAAATATCGCTGATACAGCATCTATGCTCGATAATCGATTTGCAAAAGATACCGTAAGCCTGAGCAACAGAATAGACCTAAAACTGAATATTGCTGATACAGCAACCATGCTGGATAATCGATTTGCAAAAGACACCGTGAGCTTGAGCAATAGAATTGATCAAAAACTAAACATTGCCGATACAGCAACGATGCTGGATAATCGATTTGCAAAAGACACTCTGAGCTTAAGCAATAGAATTGATGCACTTTCAGCAGCAGCTATAGATACTAGTTCATTGTCGAACAGAATAGATTCAAAACTAAGTATCTCTGATACTGCAAGTATGCTGGACAATCGATTTGCAAAAGACACGGTGAGCTTGAGTAATAGAATTGATGCACTTTCAGCAGCAGCTATAGATACTAGTTCATTGTCGAACAGAATAGATTCAAAACTAAACATCGCTGATACTTCATCCATGATGGATAATAGATTCGCAAAAGACACCGTGAGCTTGAGCAATAGAATTGATCAAAAACTAAATGTCTCCGACACAGCTTCTCTATCCAGCAGAATTAATACGAAACTCAATGCTTCTACTACCATAAATGATTTATCTGGCATAGTATCCATAAGTTCGGGAGGAACAGGAGCATCTTCTCAACAAGGTGCAATTAATGCCTTGACGGGCACACAAGCTTCTGGAAAATACGTAAGAAGCGATGGAACAAATTCAACTTTATCTTATATACAAGCTGCAGATGTACCTACCCTAAATCAAAATACAACAGGTAGTGCAGCCACGCTCACTACTGCACGAACTATTCATGGAGGAAGCTTTGATGGATCTGCAAATGTTACCAATGTCATTACATCTACCTACGGAGGAACAGGTAACGGCTTTACTAAATTCACAGGACCTGCTACTGCTGAGAGAACATTTACTTTACCCAATGCAGATGCCACTATTTTAACATCGAACGCAACGGTTACTGTAGCGCAAGGGGGAACTGGACAAACTACGCTTAAAGCAGCGTTCAATTCCTTGTCTCCCTTAAGTAGACAAGGCGACATAATTTACTATAATGGAACGGACGGAGTTAAACTATCATCTGGGTCCTCACCCGGAAGCATTTTGGGAACAGTAAATTCAACATCATACCCATTCAATCCGATACCAACATGGCTTTCTCCATCTGATATATTTACTATTATTAAAGATGCGGTTACTTCTCTTCCCAATGTAAAACTAGTAAGTGGTGCCTTATCAAATATTAGTAATCTAAGTACGCTTACTTCTTTACCTAATTTAAATTTTTCAAATATAACTTCAGGTTTATCGGCTACAACGTTATCACAAATCAATCAAGTTGGAACATTGATATCGGGTTCAATACCCTATTCTTTGCTAACTGGAAATGTTCCAATATGGAATCAAAATACAACAGGAAGTGCGGCATACTTAGCCACATCACGAAACATTTATGGCAACTCGTTTGACGGGACAGCAAATGTAACTGGAGTAATTACATCTACTTATGGGGGCACTGGAAATGGTTTTGTAAAATTAATCGGCCCAGCTACGTCAGAAAAGACATTCACATTACCAAATGCGAGTGCTACCATATTAACATCAAATGCAGCGGTTACTATTGCACAAGGTGGAACTGGATTAACTGCAGCAGGTAATGATGGCGAGGTGCTGACTTCTAATGCTGGAACACTAACTTGGGCAGTTGCTTCTGTAAGAGAAGCTGCAGATGAATTTCCTGCAACTGCTTCACAAACAAGCTTCACCTTAACTGAAACTCCTGCTACAAAAAGTAAAATAAAAATGTACGTAAATGGATTTCGGATTAGTAATACCGCCTATAGTGTAAATGGAACAACAATAACCTATACTCCATCTAATAATAACAATTATGTGTTGATTACAGGTGATCTAATTCAATTTGACTATTCATATTAGGAGTAAAATATATTATCTAAAAAAATCCATATTTGAATTATCAGGTGAAATAAAAAAATCGGAAATCTGAAAATATTTTTCCACTTTTTCTATTCTTCGTTATTTATCCAACCCTCAATAGTTAATAAATTTTAACCCTAGATTACTAAACAAGCATTAGGATCTTCAATGCCAACTTCATGGCAAAAACAACCATCATGAAAAGAATATACATAGCCCTATTTGTTTTGCTGGTTTGCTGTAGCCACATAGCGAAAGTAGATGCGCAGATTATTTCTGTAGCCTCTACTGGAAGCTTAAGCATGAAATCGGGCACTATACTTTCTGCAGATCAACTGCAAATTATACCCTCGGTTGATTATACTTTAAGCGATAACATCCTGAGCCTTGGTACTAGCGTAACAAGTAGTACTGGCATCGCTAATATCAGTAGAGTTTATAAGTTTGATAAAGCCATTACTTCATTCAAAGGGCAATTCAAATTGAACTACCTCGACAATGAACTCAATGGATTAACTGAATCAGGTTTGAAGTTTTTATACAATAACGGTACTGCCTGGACTGCAGATAACAGCAGTACAGTAGATGCGCCTAATAACCAAGTACAAAGCAGTGCCTTAAACTCAGTGAGCATAAAAGAACTCACTGCAGGTAAAGCACTTGTAGTTCCATTGTTATCAGTTACTCCGTTAACCCAAACCATCTGCAGTGGATCGTCTATAACTCCGATTGTTTTCTCCGACATCAGCAATGAAGTAGGTACAACGTATAGTTGGACACGAGATAATACCACAAACATCAAAGGCATATCTGCTTCATCCGGTTCAGGACAATCCATTAGCGGAATCTTTACCAATAGCGCTACTACAGCACAGCTGACTACGTTTACCATAAAAGCAACCAATAGCAAAGGAAGTTCAACCAAGACCGTAACGTTAACGGTGAACCCT
>CANGBH010000008.1 GCA_947451935.1 Chitinophagaceae bacterium | reverse complement strand
AACTCTTCTCATCTCAAAGTGAAGAAGTGCACAGCGATACCATTGATATATTTACAGAAAATGCAAAAATTGTCATTTCAATCATCGAAAAAGGGATAAAGAAAAAGGTGTTTCGAAATATAGATCCCGAATTATGTTTTGCAAGTATCATCGGAACAATACATCATCTAATGCACTCAACAATATTAAGAAAAAGAATTTTTGGAGGGAAAGAAAAAAAAGATCCTATTCTAGAACCTTCTTTTAAAAAACGTGTTACTAAACATATTCAGCAAATGATTGAACATCATCTAATTGCTGAAAAAAACAACAATAATTAAAATGGAAGCAGCAAAGAAAAAATCCCCAGTAAAAAAAGTAGTACTCATCACTGTATTGCTAGTAGCAGGTTTTTTTGGATTCAAAAAAATATACTTCTCAGTAACCCATGAGTCCACCGACAATGCCCAAATCGAAACTCAGATACTACCCGTATTACCTAGGGTTTCTGGTTATGTAAAAGAAATTAACTTGAAAGACTTCGATTCAGTGAAGCAGGGTCAACTTCTAGTAGAATTAGATGATGCAGAACTACAAGCTCAAATGATTGAAGCTGAAGCAGACCTTCAACAAGCAAAAACGGAGATTGTAAATGCAGAAGCATCTTTACAAAATGCTTTATCGACACTTTCTGTCAACAAAGGAAATGTGACGCTCAATGAAATGAGAAAAAACAAAGCTACTGAAGATCTACAACGTGATCAACGATTGCTTACCGATGGAGCCATTACCAGAAAGCAAGTTGATGATAGTAAATTCTTAGTTGAATCAACACAACAACAACTTAACATCAGTAAAAATGAATTCACTGCTGCGCAAAGCAGAATAGCTATTCTAAAAGCAAATGTGCAAAGAGCAAATGATGCTGTTAAAATTAAAGAGGCAAAAATTGGACAACTACAACTGAAACTTACTTATACCAAGATCTATGCTCCGCTTTCCGGAAAAATTGGAAAGAAGAATATCTCTCAAGGTCAATTTGTTCAAGCAGGCACACCCCTATTTTCTATTGTAAACGACAGCACATTTTGGGTTATAGCAAACTTCAAAGAAAGTCAATTGCAAAGCTTGACACCAGGAAAAAAAGTAAGCGTGCGTATTGATGCATATGACGATTTGAAAATAACAGGGACTATAGCAAGCCTAAGTGAAGCAACAGGTGCAAAATTTGCTTTACTCCCTCCAGATAATTCAAGTGGAAATTTTGTAAAAGTCACTCAACGTATTCCAATTAAAATATGGATTGATGATGTTCAGAAATACCACGACCTCCTCAGGGCAGGTATGAGTGTGTTCATCGTTGCCGAAAAAAAATAAGATGAGCAAACCAAAAGGTTTCGCAAGAACGATAATCGTTATCACCGTTATTGCAGCTGCTATCATGGAGCTCATAGACACATCTATTGTGAATGTGGCACTAAGTGATATGTCCGGTAGCCTTGGCGTGAATATCGAAGATGTAAGCTGGGTAATAACCTCTTATGCTATAGCCAACGTAATCATCATACCCTTAACAGGATTTCTTGGTGAATACTTTGGAAGAAAAAACTACTATGTCGCCTCCATGATCCTATTCACTGCAGCATCTTATATGTGCGGACAATCAGATTCGCTGATTGAATTGATAATATGGAGGTTCATTCAAGGAGTTGGAGGAGGTGCGTTGCTTTCAACATCACAAGCAATTTTATTTGATGCCTTTGAGCCAAAAGACAGACCAATGGCAGCAGGTTTATTTGGTATGGGTATAGTTCTTGGTCCTACATTAGGACCCACCGTTGGAGGATACATCATTGAACATTTTAATTGGCCGTTGATATTCATGATTAACATTCCAATTGGAATCATTGCGACTATCCTTTCCATCACGTTCATTGCTAAAAAAGAAGATGAAGGAACAAAAAAAGATCAAATAAAAATCGACTATATCGGCATTCTATTGCTCATGGCAGGTATCAGCTGTTTGCAATATGTGCTAGAAAGAGGAGAGTCTGAAGATTGGTTCAGTAGTGATACTATACTTTATGCGAGCATTGTTGCGGGAGTTGGTCTGATTAGCTTTATCATTTATGAATTAAGCATAGATCAACCTGCAGTTAATTTGAGAGTGCTCGGCAATAGGAACCTCGCATTTACAACCATATTTACCTTTGTTGCCGGTTTCGGATTATTCACCTCTGTATTTATTTACCCAGTGCTTGCTCAACGTGTACTTGGCTTTACAGCCTTTGAAACGGGAATAAGTTTACTTGCACCAACATTAGCCGGTGTAATCATGATGCCCATTATCGGAAAATTAATGAGCAAGGGAGTTACACCTATACCGTTTGTTATTGTAGGATTCTCTCTTTTTACAGTGTACGCATTCATGAGTGCAGGTGTTAGCCCTGATGTTGGAAAAGGAGATTTCTTCTACCCTCTGTTGATCAGAGCCTTTGGTATATCCATGTCTCAGCTTCCATTGATTAGCCAGGCGGTTGTGGGTCTTCAACCTAAAGACTATGCCTCAGGAATTTCATTAAATAACATGATCCGACAACTTGGAGGTGCATTTGGAATCGCCATCGCAAATAATTATGTAGCAGCACGATTTGCATTACACAGAACAGCATTAGTATCAAATTTACAAGTGGGAAGTGGTCCAGTTACTGAAAGAGTTCAACAATTATCAAGTAGTCTTATTGCAAAAACAGGTGATGCGTCAACCGCAACACAAAAAGCATATAGTATAATTAGTTTATCAGTGGATAAACAAGCAAATTATTTGTCATACCTAGATTCCTTTAGATTGATAGGTATATTTTTCCTTTTTGTAATTCCGTTTGTCGTATTCTTAAGAGTAAAGAAAAATAGTGCAGAAGATCAAAAAGCAATTTTAAAAGCAAGCTCAGAGGCACATTAATATCAAATCATTGAACATGAAATATTATTATATTAAAAACATGGCACACATATTAAAAATAACAGTGATTGTATTAATTACAACACTTATATCTTCTTCTGTTTTTTGTCAAAATGATCAAAAAAAAGAACTCAATTCAATCGTGAATAGTTCTTTTACCCATTTCCCAAAATTAAAAGAAGCAGATAATAGCATTGCTATTGCCAACGAAAAAATAAAAATGGTTGAACTCAACAAGCAACCAGAAATAACTGGAGATGCTAGTTACGCCTACATCAAACCAAAAATAGAATTACCAATCAATGGAGATAAATTCCAGTTTGCTCCTGTAAATAACTTCAATGCAGGATTCAATGGCACATATACCCTATTGGATTTTGGTCGAATTAAAGCATCCATCACACAAGCTAAAAATGAACTTACATTTTCACAACACAACAAAGAAAATATACAGCATCAAATTGCATACCAAATAGCATCAGTCTATTATTATATAGTGTATTTGAAAAAAGCAATCAGCATTCAAGATATAATACTACATACCCTAGCAGAAAGTAAAGTAATCACTGAAAGTCAATTCAAAAATGGAACTGCATTAGAAATTGAACTACTCAGCATTCTTTCAAATATAGATGCAGAAGAAAATAAAAAAACAGAATTAACCGCGCTGCTACACAAACAAGAAATCTTAATGGAGTATGCAAGCGGAATTTCAACAACCCTAGGAAATGAATTTGACTTGAATATTATTTCTCAAACTACATCTACTAATGTGGAGCTAAGTCCTGAAGTGATAATGCTACAAGATAAACTGCAACAAGCTAAGCAGGACGTCTCCATTAGTCAGCTAAAGAACAAACCACAACTTGGACTCAGAGCAAGCATGGGTACTCGTAATGGATATATTCCAAACATCGGAGAAATGCGATTTAACTATCTTGGAGGATTAAATTTTTCTATACCAATTTATAATGGCGGTAAATTAAAACAACAAATAAAAGTACAAGAGAAAATTGCAGACCAACAATCACTTGCTATAGAATCAATGCAGAGCATCATTCAAAAAGATATCAAACAAACGCTAGCAGACCTCAGTTCTGCCGAGGATAGATTAAAAAGATCAGAGAGTCAAATTGAATTGGCAAAAGCTACAGTTCTCATGGCTCAAAATAAACTTAAACACGGAACTGGAACACATTTAGAACTAACTGCAGCAAATTCAACCCTTCAAAAAGCGTTACTCAATCAACTCCAGATGCAATATCAAATTTGCAGCTCAAAACTTGAATATGGTAGATTAACAGGTATAAAGTTTTGGTAAGCTAGCTAAACTTTAAAGTTTAATGTTTAAATTGTAGCATCAATTTTGCTTACATTTTAAACTTTAAACACATGAAGCGTCGTTCATTTTTTCAAACTAGTGCCATCCTTGGAGCAGGACTTTTCCTTGATAGCAAATCATTGTTTGCATTAGATAAGCCAAACTCAAAATTTAGTGGTGTTCAAATAGGTACTATAACCTATTCCTTTAGGTCATTACCTGGTAGCGCAGAACAGACTCTTCAATATTGCGTTAACAGTGGAGTAAGTGCAATTGAACTCATGGGTGATGTAGTGGAAGATTTTGCTGGCTGTCCATCAAATGCTGGCAATAAAGCAACTTGGGATGCTCTTTCAAGTTCAAAAAAGAATAAGGCAATGGCAGCTTGGAGAGAGTCTGTGTCTATGGATAAATTTATTGAATTGAGAAAAATGTATAATGATGCAGGAGTAAGCATTTATGCCTTCAAACCAAATGCATTATCTGAAGACAATACGGATGGTGAAATTGAATATGCTTTAAAAGCAGCCAAAGCACTTGGCGCAAAATCAGTAACAGTAGAATTACAAAAACCAAAACAGTCTAAACGACTTGGTACACTTGCAGCTAAACATGAAGTATATATAGGGTATCACGCACATACTCAAGCTACTGACACAGCATGGGACATAGCGTTAGAACAATCCCCTTATAATTCTATGAACCTAGACTGTGGACATTATATTGCTGCAGGTGGAGCTAATACAAAAGAAACACTTTTAGCATTAATTGAAGCTAAACATGATCGTATAACGAGCATGCACATGAAAGATAGAGCTAATAAAGATCATGGTGGTGCAAATATGCCTTGGGGACAAGGAGCTACTCCATTAAAGGAAATCTTATTACTTTTAAAAGAGAAAAAATATTCTATTCCGGCAACAGTTGAATTGGAATACGATGTTCCTGCTGATTCAGATCCAGTTAAAGAAGTTGCAAAATGTGTTGCATTTGCGAAAAAGGTTCTTTCTTAAGAACCTTTTTCCACAACAGGCTTCAACCTAAATACTGTACCAGGACCTTCTATACTAACATAGATATAGCCATCCTTACCCATTTCAACATTACGGGTACGACCTATATTCATGAGTAGTTTTTCATGCCCTATTACTTTATTGCCTTGCATGATACAACGATCAACAAAATTAAATCGTAAAGAACCAACCAATATACTTCCTTTCCATGCAGGATAATTGTCGCCTGTTACAAAAGCTAAACCACTTGGAGCGATAGAAGGGATCCAATACGTTGCTGGATCTTCCATACCATCCATTTTACTAAAATTAGATATTGGTTTACCATCATAGTTAATACCATAGCAAATTACTGGCCAGCCATAATTAGCACCTGCTTTTATAATATTCAATTCATCGCCACCACGAGGACCATGCTCATTTTCCCAAATTAAACCCGTTGCTGGATCCATTGACATTCCTTGCGGATTTCTATTCCCATAGGCATAAATACTAGGAACAGCATTCTTATCAGCAACAAATGGATTGTCTTTAGGAATACTTCCATCATCATTAACACGATGAATTTTTCCAGGAGATGTCTCAAGATGCTGAGGGAAATCATTTTCTTTCCCTCGCTCACCAACCGAAATATACAAATACCCTTTTTTATCAAACACTAACCTAGACCCAAAGTGATGCTTGGTAGTGGTATAAGGAGTTGCTTCAAAAATTTCCTGTACTTCTTCAAAACTATCACCCTTAATCTTACCTCTTACTACAGCTGTTGTAGTCCATTGCTCTCCATTTTCAACTTTATATTTTGAATAAGAAAGATAAATCCAACCATTTTGAGCAAAATTCGGGTGCAAAGCTACATCCAATAAACCACCCTGACCTTCAACTAGTGCATCAGGGGTATTCTTGATCTTTGTTTTGTTGCGAGCATGATCAACAACATATAAAGACCCTGCACGATCAGTAATCAAATAATTACCATATGGCATTTGTTCAAAGCCCCAAGGACTATCGAAACCAGTGGCAATTGTATCTAACTCAACAGTCATCCCTGCTGATCTGAAGATTGCTGGCCCAGAAGATGGCTTCTTAGCTTTTGAGAAATTATACTGCTCAACCGTTTTTAGGCTAGTAATAATTAAATCAGCTAATCCTTCTATCTCACTTGGAGTAATAATATCCTTCCAGGTTGGCATACCATAATTAGCATACCCATTGGTAATACTTTTAACAAGTGATTCTTTTGTTTTACCATGCTTCCATTGGCGATCAACAAAAGCTTCAACATTTTCACCATGACAACCTGAGCACTTTTCGGTGTATATTTTTCTTGGGTCCTCAAAATTGAGCGATTTCTTATCTTTTATATTGACTTGTGTAAAGGCAAAAGAAATGATAGAAATAATTAAAACAACGGCTAGTTTATGTAAACGCTTCATGTATTAAATTTAGAATGGCAATATACAAAATTCATTCCTTTTATAAATTGACTTGCACATAATTTAGTTTAAACATAAATAAAAATTATATTTATAAAAAAGCATCCATGCCTAATTTGAAAATTATACTTTACGTACTTTTTTTTACAACTCTTGCTCAATATGGGGTTTCACAAAACAGGGTGCCGGTTAGGATAGCAGTGGCAGGTTTATCGCATGGTCACAACAGAAGTGTGCTCAATAGAATTCATGATAGCGTAATAAACGTAGTAGGAATATATGAACCAAATATAGAATTAGCATCACGTTTAGCCCTACAATATAAAGTTGATCAAAGTTTGTTTTATACTGATTTAAACACCATGCTAGATAAAACAAAACCGGAAGGGGTTCTTGGCATTGGAACAACATTTGATCACCTAACCCTAGTAGAAGCTTGTGCACCAAGACATATACCCGTGATGGTTGAAAAACCATTAGCCGTATCCAAAAAACATGTCGAAGAAATTGCCATGCTAGCAAAAAAATACAACTCGATTGTATTGACAAACTATGAATCTGCATGGTATCCAACCACTGAAAAAGCATTTCAATTAAGCGCTGATAGTTCGTTTATGGGCAAAGTAAGAAAGGTTGTTGTACACGATGGGCATATGGGACCGAAAGAAATACAAGTCATGCCAGAATTTTTTGAATGGCTAACTGATCCAGTGTTAAATGGTGGAGGTGCCTTGATGGACTTTGGTTGCTATGGAGCTAACCTTATGACTTATTTAATGAAAGGTGAACTCCCCACCTCAGTTACTGCTATCACTAGAAATTTTAGACCAGACGTTTATTCGAAGGTTGATGACGAAGCAACCATCATTTTAACATACCCAACGACTCAATGCATAATCGAAGCATCTTGGAACTGGTCTTACAACAGAAAAGACATGGAGATATATGGTGAATTTGGTTCTGCCATTACTGATAACAACAAAGCAATGCGCATCCGAGGAGAAGATGAAGTAGAGCATCATATAGTTGTAACACCTGAGGAAACAAATACCTACACAGATCCAATTAAATATTTTGCTGATGTTATTTTGAAAAAAATTGCTGTGCCAAAATTTGGTTTATACTCACTTGAAAACAATATTATAGTGATTAAAATACTTGAAGCAGCAAAAAAATCATCACGACTTGGCAAAACAGTTAAAATGAAAAGCTAGTCTTCTTAAGTTTTGAGTTATAACAAATATGCCTTAATTCAGTTCTGGTTCAATATAAACATGTATCTGTTATACCACAATGAAGTAAATTGTTTTGTAACTTGTTTTTCTATTAAGCCATATTATACAACACAATAATTATATGAAAAAAATATTATGCATTGGTGAAGCACTTATCGATATGATATGCACCGACAAAGGAAGTTCATTGAGTGATGGACAGCATTTTATAAAAAAACCAGGTGGCGCACCAACAAATGTCGCCGCTGCTATCGCCGCATTAGGTGGTATCGTAGAAATGTCAGCTAAAGTTGGCAACGATCCATTTGGCAAACACTTGATTGAAGTGATGAATGAATTTGGCATCATAACCGATAGCATCATACAAGATGAAAAGAATTTTACAACGTTCGCATTTGTCTCTTTGATGGAAAATGGAGAAAGAGATTTTTATTTTAACCGTGGAGCAGATGGCATGCTAAATGATGAAGATGTACATAAGATAGATATCAGCACTTTTGGTATTGCACATTTTGGATCAGCAACTGGATTTTTACCTGGTCCGCTGCAATCTACCTATAAAAATATGTTAGATAAAGCCAATGATCATGGACTTTTTGTGAGCTTTGATCCAAATTACAGGCATCTACTATTTAGCCATGATCAAGAATTGTTTATTCAAAAATCATGGGAGTTTATAGAAAAATGCAGCTTTTTCAAAGTAAGTGATGAAGAAGCTTTCATGCTAACTAGAAAATCATCTGTAGAGGAAGCTGCAGCAGTTTTTACAGAAAAGTCGAATGCCGTTTTTGCAATTACACTAGGGAAGGATGGAACACTCTTGGGGTTTCAGAAAGAAACATTGATTATTCCAAGTATAGAAATCACTCCAGTGGATACAACGGGTGCAGGAGATGCTTTTGTCGGAGCAGTACTCTTTCAACTAAGCACCTTAACAAACACTCAAATGAATGAATTGAATAGAGAAAAATGGATTTCTCTATTTACTAATGCCAACAAGGCAGGAGCAAGAACATGTGAATATTTAGGCGCAATGGAAGCGTTTAAACACCTAAGCAATGACATTTTTAATTAACTCCCCTTCTTCATTCTCAGCCTAGTGGCAATATGAATTCCAACTCGCTTTCCAGCTTCTGTACTCACTAAACAAGAGTTATGTAGATGGATACCTCCATAAAAACGTGCTAAATTATTTTCTTGCGCAGCATCTCTAAACGAATTGAATTTTCTGCTCTCTATTCCAAACTCTAACTCTGTTGTATCGGTATAGCTAAAGTTACTCCCAAACACTTTAGTTAATGCTTCAGCGGCACTAGCAGAAATGGTTGAATGTCCACAAGTATATTCAGGGAATGCAGGAGTCTGAAGTAAAGGCCTCCAATTGGCATCAATGTATTTATTAATTACGGACTCAGGACGAATAGTAGCGTAGGTATATTTTGCATCCCAGCATTCAATAAATGCATCAAACATAACAATCGATGTAAGTGCATATGCATAAGTTGTTTCAGCAAAATCAACTTTTGCTTGCTTCGCTGCAATGCCTATTATGCCCATCCAATGTCCAGGCGGAGAGAATTTTTTTGTACTAAACATCGCATGACCATATACATTTAGTTTAAATGGATTATCATCCCAGAAATTAGCAATATGTTTTTGTTCGTCAGTAAGATTTTCTCCTGCCATTTTGACCATCATCACATTTCTATAATATAATGATGTGGTGTCTTTCATATCAAATGGAATTGGAGGAACTGGTCTAAATTGGCTAGCACTATCCAACACCAATGTTCTGATCTCATTCCAATGAGGTTCAACAGCAGAAGCATACATAGGTGGTGTTGGAACCCATCTACCTGGTACATCAAGTACCGTGTATTTTTCAGCACTCCTTGTTTCAGCATAGTTATCTTTTTTGCTCCAGGCTATTATATGCCTAGACACCTTTGCAGAAAAGGAATCCGTTTTATCTAACATTGTCTTAGGCATACCCAATGATAGCGCTAATTGCTTAAGACTATCCACATAGTCTTTCATACTTCCCTCTGGGAAAGTGACTGCTTCCCCAACCCTGCAATAAGCAAGGAGTGATGCTAATGGAAAATAAACATCTGTAGTGTCTTTTACAGTAGGTAATGAATCCAGCCCATGTATTTGTCCTGCTAACGTTCTATATCGAGTAGGCTCAGCAACCACCATTACTTCGTACCCTGCAATAGCTGCATAGGTATAATTTCGTGAAGCTACAATGGGAGGGAAATTATTGCCCATTACTACCTCATTTAACTCATGAACAGTTTTAGAGTATAGTTCTGGGTCGCTAAACATCTTCTTATACCCATTCTCATTTTTACAAGAGAAAAAGAAGATCAAAAGTATAAACCAATAATTTCTCATATTATTTAAATTATAATTTTCTTGCTTATAGAATAAATGTTGCTTTTTTATTCATCGAAAAGTAGATAAAGAACAAAAAAACATATGCAAAATTACATCTTTTTTGACTAATTTTCAATTCCTAAATTTACACAGAAGCCCCACCCTTATTGAAATAGAGGAAATTAATAGTAAAATATGAAAAGATTTATCATATTGTCTTTTTTGGTGATTATTGTTGTTTTCGCATACCTATCTAGTAAAACCTTGGGGGGACAAAACAATGAAGTTTACGAAGCATTTTTTATAAAACTACCAATCAATTCTGCTCAACGAGGAATTACTCAAATCAAAAAATGGAAAGCATTTTTTCCTGGAAAATCAATCGATGATAGCACATATGAAATTGATAATACAGTATTCAAGATAAAAAGAACAATGCTTACCGGCATTCAATTGGAGTCCTATGAAAAAAACGACCCTGAAATTCAATGGACGGCCGACATTAATGCAATTGAAATGAGGGATTCTGCATTCATCCAATTTTATCTGAAGACCCCCCCCTCAGAAGAAACTATATGGTCAAGATTATCTACAAATAATAAAACCAACCATCAGAAAAAAAATTATGAAAAAATATGTAGTTCAGCTGTAAGCTATTTTGAATCAATCAAAAATGTATACGGATATAATATAATAGAAACCAATGTTAAGGATTCTATCTTACTTACAACGAATATAACATCAGCAGACACCCCCTCAATAAAAACAATTTATGAGTTGGTAGACAAGTTAAAATTAGTCATGAACGAAAAAGGAGAAAAAGCCTTGGATTCTCCGATGTTAAATACTACACAGATTGAAACAAACTTAGTCAGCACGACGGTTGCAATACCAATTCACCATCGAATTGATGTTACCGGAAATATTAAATTAAAAAACATGGTACTCGGTAGAATATTAGAGGCAAATGTAGATGGAGGAAAATCAGCCATAAAGCAGGCCTTTAGTGCCATGGAATATTACAGAATGGATAGACAAAAGATATCACCTGCCATGCCTTTTGAAACTCTATTAAATTATAGGCAAGGGATCCCAGACAGCCTTTGGAGAACAAAAATAAGTTTACCTGTATACTAATAAAAAGTAGAGAGCATCATCTTGGCTCAAACAAAACAGGGGCAGTATTATTTCTCAAAAATAAAAATTGTCTTTTTTTATTGATATTGAATGAAAGAATATTTCTGACTTCTCCTTTTACATTCAATCCGGTATTTTTATCAGGAACTACTTTCCATTTTCTTGCTCCGTTATTTATTAATAAGTTTCCGAAACTTGCATCCAATCTGCCAAATTGAGGAAGAAAGCCAAATTCATTTCCACCTAGAATTATATCTATTTTCCCATCTGCATTAAGATCAGAGAATGCAATGGAATTGACTGAAGAAAATTGAACGGTATTTGGCAGAGGTACTAGTTCAAAATTTCCTGCCCCAACATTCCATGCTACAGCTGAACTAGAATAATTCACGGTTTTTTTCTCAGATTGATCGATTTTGTCTTTGGGAAATAAATCCTGGAAAGTCTTTTTAGCAAAATCAGCATACTTTAAATTTTCAGTCTTAATCATCGGAATTTGCTCCTGCATATCGGCCTTTAGGAATATAGTATAGTCTTGCTGATGATTAAATTTTGTAATGATTTTTTCTAATGACCCATTTTCATCAAAATCATTTAGCCAGAGTTTAAAAGGATTTTGTGGCGTACATTTAAAATACCCATTATCACCATAGTTACCCAATACTAAATCCTCTTTGCCATCTTGATCAAGATCTGCTACAGCAACAGTTTGCCACCAACCACTATATTGATCAAGCATCGTCATTTTTTCAACAAAATGACCCTGTTCTATACTAAAGATTCTTGGAGCCATCCATTCGCCTACTACAACAAGATTTTTTTTATCCGTTGAAATAATTTTTCCCATGGCAGCATCAGTTACCATACCAAGTTTCAAAAATGCAGGAGCTAATACACTTGTTTTATCTGTGAATAGACCACTTCCATCATTGATATACAAATAACTTGATGGAGTAACACCATATTTATAGGGGACGCTACGAGAACCTACAAAAAGATCCATATCTCCATCACCATCGAAATCGAATGATTGAACAGCTCCAATATTATTACCATTATGTGGGAACGCTTTTTCTTTGTAGGTAAAATTTCCTTTCCCGTCATTAATAAAAAGTCTATGCTCAAACTCGGGGCCAGTAGGCAATTTGTTATTCCCTCCAGATCCAATAAAAAGATCAAGATCATGATCCCCATCAGCATCAAAGAAACAAGAGACAACATCTTCACGCTGCTTAAATGAATCAAAAGCGGCTTGTTCTTTTAAGCTGAAAGCTCCACGCTGATTTTGTATATATACAACCCCAGCTTGCCCGGTTGCACCTCCAATAAATAAATCATCTAATCCGTCACCATTTAAATCTCCTACAGATCCAGCTGGACCCTCTCTGGATATCATTTTAGGAATAAGGCGCTCTGCATAAAAATCTACATGATCATCTTCTTTATGAACTTGAAAATTTTGTGGCACTTCAACAAGATATTGATTGGCCTGATCGTTTACACCTAACTTGTAATTAGCTACCCCATTTACCTCATTTTCATGTACATGGTAAACAGTATCAAGCTTTTTAATATCTAGACGACTTAATGTAGAGTTTGGCCAAAAAACAAAGGCTGAATCTACTTTTGTTTTACTTCCTAGACCAATAATCATCTTATAATCTATAGATGATTGAAATCCACGAGCAGGAATTAACTCTCGTGAAAGTATTTCTGATCCAACATATAAAACAACTTTTGATCCAATCGCAAATTTATTATTCTCAACACCACTTAATGTAAAACCCAAATAGTGAGATGAATCCATTTCACGGGTTTTATTCTTGTATATGAATGCAGGTTGATTAATATTATTAATCACCATATCGAGATCTCCATCATTGTCTAAATCACCATAAGCAGCTCCATTTGAAAAACTAGGAGTGCCCATACCCCAATCTTTTTGCACTTCGTTAAACTTAATATTTCCCTCATTGTGAAACATTTTGTTCACTACTGGGGTTGATGGAATCTTTTCAACTATACTACTGACTGCTTGCTTCTCTCCCTTCAACACAAGATTTTGCACCATATCATTGGCGAAAAAATCAATGAAGTCTTGATTGGTTAAGTCTCTTATGATTCCATTACAAACATATATATCACTACGTCCATCATTATCTGCATCAAATGTCAATTCACCCCAGCTCCAATCACTTGCTTGTACTCCTGCATAATAAGATACTTCCTGAAACGCACCATGCTGATTATTCAATTGAAGGGAGTTGTGCATGAACTGATGATGAAATCCAGAGTTAACTTTCAATCGATATACATCGATATTATCAAACGAAGTAGTCGTCTTCAATCGATATTCATCATCTGGAAGCATCTCAGTAGTAAATACATCTGGATAGCCATCATTATTAATATCAGCCATATCGGTACCCATAGATGCAGTACTATTATGCTCCATCCAATCTGTCATCTCATCCTTGAATGTTCCGTTCTTTTGATTTATATATAAATAATCGCGCTCAAAAAAATCATTCGATACATACACATCCAACCAACCATCACCATTCACATCTCCAACGGTAACACCTAATCCAAAACTAATGAGACTTCCATGAATACCCGCCTCTCTAGACACTTCATGAAATACACCATTATTATTTTGGTATAAATGATCACCGCCACCCTTAAGAAAATCCTTTACTGGAGAATCTTCGGCTCTGGTATCACGGGCATTAACATAGTTAAGCGTGTTGACAGGAATCGGACTATTGTTCACTAAAAAACAATCTAAGTCACCATCTTGATCATAATCAAAGAATGAAGCATGGGTTGTGTAGCCTTTATCTGCTAAACCATATTCTATTGCTTTGTCAACAAAATGATTTTTCTTGTCATTGATGAACAATTGATTTGCTCGCTTTGATTCATCTTGCATATTGCCAGCATTGCAAACATAAATATCTAACCAACCATCTCCATTTACATCAACCATAACGACGCCAGTACTCCATTGTTCCTTCGGACCAAAACCAGCAGCTGTTGAAATATCTTCAAAATGAAAACTTCCCTTGTTGAGAAAAAGTTTATTGGAGCCTTGATTAGATGTCATAAATACATCTGCTAGTCCATCATTATTAATGTCGCCGATGGCAACACCTCCACCATTATATAAGTTACGGTACTTAAATATATTAGCCTGCTCGCTGTCTTTAATGTCATTACTAAAATCAATCCCTGAATTTTCGACCTTTTCAAATCGCGTTTCGACTGCAGCTGGATTACAGCCAAGTGCAATAAAAAATAAGATAAAAAAGTACGTAGAAACTCTAGGCATAATATGTCATAAAAATACAAAAAGGTTGCACCAATTGGTACAACCTTTTTGCTATGAAGTTAATTTCAATTAATAACCGAAATTCTGTTGCAAATTTGGATTGGTTGAAAGTGCTTGATACGGAATTGGGAATATAACCCTTGAAGCATCTGATTTATATGGACGCTCTCCAACAGGATCATTAAATTTCTCAAAACGAATCAAGTCATTTCTTCTCCATCCTTCAAGATAAAGTTCACGGCCTCTTTCTGCAAGCAAAACAGGTAGATCTACAGAAGCTAGGTCAGCAACGTTTCTTTCTGCTCTGATAGAGTTAACCAATGAAAGTGGGCTATCACCGCCTGTAGCAGTTCCACCTCTAAGAATTGCTTCCGCTTTCATCAACAATACGTCAGCATAACGGAAGAAAACATATTCATTTTTACTTCCCCAACCACCATCATTGATAGTAGAAGGATCCAATGGATATTTAACCGTCCTGATTCCTTTTGATTCAGTTGAATAGAACAAGCTAACATCACGAGTGAATACAAGTGGTCCACCAGACCTATCGGTCAAATTAACCAACTCATTACCTACGTGTTGTCCTTTAGGTCCTTTTTGTTGACCAATTAAGAAACCTGCATTGTAACCAACTAAATCAGTGAATCCAGGGATGTCTGCTTTTTTACGAACATCGCCATCTTCAAAAGAATCATAGAAATCAGCCAAAGTAGTGAAACCATTCCATCCACCAGGAGTTTGAGCATAGTGGAAGCCCATGCAAGTAGCCCAAACTACGTTTGTTCCACCGTCTCCGTTGAAACGAGAGAAAATGATTTCTGAAGACTTTGTTCCATTATCCCATTTGAAGTTATCCCAATAATTTGCAGAAACATGGAATTGAGATGAAGCAGTAATTTCATCAGCTAACGCAATTACTTCATTCATATCAGCTGCACTGTGTGTAAATGGACCAGCTGGTGAACTAGGTGATTGAGTATATACACCTTTATTCAACAATACTTTCATTTTCAAAAACTGTGCACCTTGTTTGGTAGCTAAATTTTTATCGCTAGGAGCTCCTGAATAATCGGGAAGAGCTGCAATAGCTGCATCCAAATCAGCAAGAACAAAATCAAGAGCTTCAGCACGTGATTTTACCGCAGGAATATCATCTGGACCAGCAGTTGCTGCACGGAATGGAACTTGACCATACATGTCCATGATTTTCCAACCAAATAAAGCTCTAAGGAATTGTGCTTGTGCTTTATCGGCTCCAGAAGTTCCCTCAACAACTAATGTTGCTTTGAAAAACGCTCTGTTCAAATTGTTCCAAGCATTAAATACTTGATCATGAGCATCAGTCCATGTATGAAGATGCAACTTCCTCCATGTTCCAAAGTCATCCCAGTCAGTACCACGAGTTGGGCCAAGCAACTCATCAGTAGTATGCATATTCATACCATTAATATTACCTTCTCCAACTAGGTTGTTCAATTCTTCGTAAACACTCTTCAATTCTGCAGTAGATGCACCGCCATCTGATTTGTACTCAGACTTAGAACCTAAAAGTTTCTCATCAAGCTTAGAGCATGATGCAATACCAGTTGCAATGAATGCAACGAGCATCAATAATTTAAATAAGTGTGCTATTCTATTTTTCATAATTTATTTATTTAGAAGATTTAGAATCCAATGTTCAATCCTAAAGTTATAGTTCTTGCTTTTGGATATGCAGTATAGTCAAATCCTCTAGATGGTACACCCCTAATTGATTTATCAACATCAACTTCTGGATCAAGTCCTGAGTATTTGGTAAATAAAGCAAGGTTTTGTCCAGACAAAGAAGCATTCAATGTTTTAATCCATTTGCTCTTCACGTCGAAATTGTAACCGATGCTTGCATTAGCTAAGCGAACAAAATCACCTTTTTCAAGGAATCTAGAAGAAGGACTTCCTGGATTAAGGCCACTTTCAATGCTATTAACCACTTCATTGGTTACATTTCTACCATTCTTAAGAGCACCTTTCAAGAAAAGCGCATTAGCTGTATTGTTGTAAAGGTAAAACCCAGTTACAGCATTCATGAAAATGCTTGCAGTCCATTTTTTGTAGCCAAAGTTATTTGTAAAACCAGCAGTAAACTTAGGCAATGCACTTCCTAGGATTTGATCAAACCCATTGTAAGCATATACCGCATTACCATCAGCATTCAAACGATTGAATACAGGTAATTTGAAGCTAAACAATGGATAACCATTTACAATAGTTTGGGCAAATGCACCAGAAAGACCTTGACCACTTACTTCACCAGTGTTAACAACGTTCACACCGAAATCAGTAACCTTGTTTTTCAAGAAAGTCATGTTATAATTGATATCCCAGCTAAATGATTTACCATATTTAGGTTTAATAGCTTGGAATTCTAAACCAATCTCATAACCAGTGTTCATTACGATACCTGGTAAATTAACCCATCTGTCAGCAGAAGCCGCTGGTTGAGGATACGAAGCCAAGAACAACAAGTCCTTTGTCCCTTTATTAAAGTAATCGAAATTACCTTTCAACCTAGAGTTAAATAAAGCAAAGTCAATTCCAATTCCTTTTGTGGTTGTTTGCTCCCATCTCAAATTTGGATTTGAGTTGGTCAACACTGATTTAGACCCGTTAAGGCTAGTGTGTTGTAATGCAAGTGAAGCATATGCAGGGAATTCCTGATTACCAGTAATACCCCAGTTTGCACGAACATCAAATTGATTGAAAATTTTTGAAAGTCCAGATGCAAATTTCTCATCAAGTAATCTCCATTTAGCCGCAAGCGCAGGGAAAGTACCATATTTATGTCCAGCTGCAAATTTAGACGAACCATCTATCCTTGCTGTAGCGGTTAAGAAGTACTTGTCTTTCAATGTATAGTTCACACGAGCGAAATAAGATTGGATCTCGGTTTGAGTTGTATCACCAATCCATACAGTACTGTTAGCATACTTTGAAGGATCATCAACTACAGGAGCAGATGGAGTAGTAGGAGCGTTTCCACCTAGACCCCATTTACGCATTTGTCTGTAGTTAGTAACATTCTTTTGGTAAGAAAAACCACCTACTGCATTTATGGTAGAACCACCTTTGAATTGTTTGTCATACGTCAACGTATGCTCAATCAATGTTGATTTAAGATCAAGCTCTTGAATTGATGCCCTTCCGTTAGTATGATCAGCTCCAGTTACACTACTTCCGTCGTATTGTTTACCATCCCAACCGATATCGCCACCTGCCATTGAATTATGCAAACGAGGGTCAGCAAATCCATTACGTACGCTTCCAGATTGGTCAGAACCAAACGTCAATTTATAGCTTAAGTTATTGGTAAACTTATACGTAGCACTAATATTGTTAAGGAACCTATTTACATTATCACGGTCTACATACCTATTCAACATCTCAACCGGGTTCCTATTGTTATCGCCTGGATCAAAGAATGTTCCATCAGCATTGTAGATAGGATAAGTTGGGTTGAAGGCAATTGCAGCACCAATTAAACTTCCCTGATAACCAGAGTTATTTGTAATAGGAGCATAATGGTTTCTTAAGTTAGAATAACTTGAAGTAACATCAAGCTTCAACTTCTTAGTGATTTGAGTTGAAAAGTTAGCCCTAAACGTTCCTCTTTTCAAAGAAGCCGTTTTGATGATACCAATTTGGTCATCCAATGATCCACTCAAACGAAGTGAAGTTGTTTTTTTAGAATATCCCCATGACAAGTTGTAATTCTGAGAAACTCCAGTTTGGAAAATCTGATCTTGCCAGTTTGTATTGTATCCTTTATCTAATAAGTTAACTCCTGAAGGATCTCCACCAGCATTGATTACTGCTTGCTTCACACCATGGATAAAATCTTGTGCATTGGCAAGATCATACTCATTTGATTTAGTTGAAACCGATGTACGCTGACTGAATTGAAATCCACCTTTACCGCGACCACCTTTTGTAGTAATGATAACAACACCATTTGCACCCCTTGCACCATAAATGGCAGCAGAAGATGCATCTTTTAATATGCTGATGCTTTCAATATCATTTGGGTTCAAGAAAGAAAGTGGGTTTCTAGCTGTTCTGCCTCCATCTTCGAAAGCACCGCCAGAAATCATTCCACCACCATCTAATGGAACTCCATCCACCACAAATAATGGGTTATTACTTGATCTGATAGATGCTGTACCACGGATGTTGATGTTTACAGCAGCACCAGGTTCACCACTTGTTGACGTAACCGTTACACCAGCAGTACGCCCTTGTAACAATTGCTCAGGTGATGAAATAAGGCCTTTGTTAAAGTTCTTTTCAGAAAGTGATACTACAGAACCTGTTGCATCTTTCACTTTTCTAGTACCATAACCAACTACCACTACGTCGGTAAGTTGCTCGGTAACTTGAGAAAGACTAATTTTTAAGGTTGAAGCATCTCCAATACGAACCTGCTGTGTAGCATAGCCTAATGAAGAAACTACTAACGTGTTAACATCTGCAGGTACTGTAATGGCAAATGAACCATCAGCTGCAGTTGTTGCACCACCTTTTGCACCCTTAGCTACAACCGAAGCTGAAGCAATGGTTGCGCCAGTTTTGGCGTCAACAACAGAACCTGTTATTTTTTTCTGCGCTAATACAACTACGCTCAACAACAATGATACCATGATCATTGATGCGGACTTAATTGCACTTCTATGAAAGAATTGTTTCATAATGAAGATAGATTTGGTTTGAAATGTTTGTGACTATTAAAAAAGTTGAAATTTAGGTTATGGCTGCCAGAATGGCTAAGTGTAATATTGTGTTGTTAATCAAGTTTATTTAAGCAATCGTTTTCGTAATTAGGTTTGTAATAGACATGTAATTTGTACATATCGCTGCACAAACTTAATATTTAATTAACATGTCGCAATAAAAAAGGTTGAAAATTTGACTTCAAAACTAATTTTCAGTGGTAAAAAAGTAACCGAATAATAAAAATTAAATAAATTATTAATACATAACATAATAATAATCAGTTATTTAATTAATTTTTTCAATAAAAATGTGGGAAAACAATTTTAAAAATAGTTGAAACTCTACTTTAGGAGGAGATTCCTTTAAATAGAAAGCATAGCCAACACTATTGTATATCTTCAAACTAATTGATTATCTCAGAAAAATCATGCTGTAATTGAGCAATCTCTTCCTTGCTCAATACATTTTTCCCAGATGAAATAATGATGCGGTACTTAAAGGTTACAGATTCCCCAGGATTCAACGAAAAGTTGCGCTCCGCCTTCCCGTTCGTGAATATTTTCTCCCCTAAAGGGTTAGCAGCAAAAAGTCCATATCCCCGAGCGTGCCAATTAGTAGGATAACCTAGATTTTTAGGATGATCGATAATTAAGATACTGATAGAATCGTTCCCCATTTTTCCATACATCATGCACCAAGGGGCCTTAGTGCTCCATACAGCATCCCCATATAATCCATTGCTATTTACATAATTGCCATTAGCAATGCTATCTGTCGTAGCAAGCACCTCAGTTACAATGCCCTTAGAATCGGTATATTTTTTGGATTCTCTAGAAGGTATTTGCAACTCATGTGCAACACGTAGTCCGAGAAATCCATCTTTTGCATCCTTAAAAAGCACTGGAATGATGGCACTAAGGGTTGTCGTTCTATCGATAACCCATGAACCATCTATCTCAGAAAACGCATAGTTGGTAGATTCGGTCAAATGAATTTTACCTCCACTATCCATCCACGATGCATTATAACCAAGTAAACCAGTTAAACCATTTTTTAACTGTGTAATCCCATCAAAACGAATAGTTCCATACAAATACTTTTTATCAGCAGGTATGGCAAATGAGTTATTCCAAAAATCTAGTCCATTGACATTTTCATAATTCAACCATAATCCCAAATGATGTGGATGATCCGTAGGATCCCCGGGTTTAGGATTCATAGGAAAGCCACGTGTTATGGTAACTCCATCAGGAGCATTGATAGGATACAAAACGGGTTTGGCAATTGTATCAGGAAAAAAGAAATCAGTAAAATGCTTACCCCCAACATACACCTCAACTGAAGAATGTGCTTTATTAGGAACCAACTTCACTTTATGCTTCTGCGAAAAAGCAACTATTGAAGCAAAGGATAATACAAAAAATAAAAGTACACGCTTCATGGCTAATGATTTATGTTAAGGCTTGTTTACCAAAAAAATTATCAAAGTTTCATATACATCATGTTTGTAATCATCCATGATATAACCCTCATAAAAATAACATCTATTTATGGTAGTATATAAAAAAATAAAACCCATGTGAAAAACATTCACATGGGTTCGTTATATGATTTGATAAATAAATTAAATTCTAGAAAGCACTTCGTTGCCCATTGCCTCAGTACCAAGAATTTTATCAGGTGATGTGGTAACATCTGCAATATCTCTTGTTCTGAAACCAGCTTTCAATACAGCATCCACCGCGTTAATCAATGCATCTGATTCGTCTTTAAGTCCAAATGAAATATCCAACAACAGAGCTGCAGATAAAATAGAGGCAAGTGGATTGGCTACCCCTTTACCTGTAATATCGTGGGCTGATCCATGGATAGGCTCATAAACTCCTGTGCCATCACCTATTGAAGCAGAAGCCAACATTCCCATTGAACCAGCAATTTGTGATGCTTCGTCTGTTAAAATATCTCCGAATAGATTAGCGGTAACTACCACATCAAAACGTGTTGGGTCTTTTATCAACATCATGGCAGTAGAATCTACAAACTGATGCTCTACTTCTACGTCTGGATACTCTAATGCAATTTTTTGAACTACTTCCCTCCACAATCTGCTCGTCTCTAATACATTCGCTTTATCCACTGAACATACTTTCTTTCTTCGCGTACGTGCCGCATCAAATGCCTTTCGAGCAATACGCTCAACTTCAAAACGACTGTATTCTGCCACATCATAAGCAGTATCACCATCATTTTTTCTTCCCTTTTCGCCAAAATAAATATCTCCAGTTAACTCACGGAAGAAAAGAATATCAGCTCCTTTTAATATTTCTGGTTTAATACTAGATGCCCCTAATAACTCATCGAATAATTTAATTGGACGAAGATTTGCATATAGTCCAAGTTCCTTTCTCATCTTTAATAGGCCCTGCTCAGGTCGCACTTTTGCTGTTGGGTCATTATCATACTTTGGATGCCCTACTGCACCAAACAATACCGCATCAGATGCACGCATTTTAGCCAGTGTCTCTTCAGGCAATGGGTTACCTGTTGCTTCAATAGCAACATGACCAATCAATGCTTCATCGTATGTAAAGGTGTGTCCAAATTTTGAAGCTATTTTATCCAACACTTTTTTTCCAACTGCTGTTACTTCTTGTCCAATTCCATCTCCCGGAACAATTAAGATATTTTTATTCATGCTGTTGAGTTTTTGCTTTCACTAATCTCCTAGTTAACTTTTATATTAGATAGCGATGAGCGATTTATAAATAATTCTAAATTAGATTCAACATTTTATGTGTAGCCTTAATAGCTGCTACGGTTTGATCACTATCCAACCCACGTGTTCTGAATTCTCTTCCCTTA
The DNA here is from genome assembly GCA_947451935.1 of Chitinophagaceae bacterium. GTDB lineage: Bacteria > Bacteroidota > Bacteroidia > Chitinophagales > Chitinophagaceae > Pollutibacter. Next base: position 40,834 of record CANGBH010000008.1, on the reverse strand, counting down.
TAATCCCATGTGATGATGGTTTCACATAACGCATCACTCTTACCACCAGGTGGAATTCGCACTGCATAGTCTGTCAATACAGGAAGCAATAACTTCTTCTTTTTATAAATACTTCTGAGTGCATTCATGAATGCATCATATTGCCCATCACCTTGAGCATGTTCTTCGAATATCTCTCCTTCAATATTTATTTGCAAGGTTACAGATGGCCTCAACTCCTTTGAATGAGTGAGTACATAATTTTCAATATGAACTTTTTCTTCTTCAATAGAACTGCTATCAATCACATCAGAAATAATATATGGAAGATCAGATTGTGTAACTACTTCTTTTTTATCGCCCAATTCAATGATACGTTGTGTGACTCTCTTCAAATCTGCGTCTGAAAGCTCAATACCCAATTGGGCTAAATTATTTTCAATATTGGATTTACCACTCGTTTTTCCTAATGCATATTGACGCTGCCTTCCAAAACGTTCAGGCATTAAGTCATTGAAATAAAGGTTATTTTTTTTATCGCCATCAGCATGAATACCTGCAGTTTGTGTAAACACGTTAGCTCCAACAACAGGTTTATTATCTGGAATACGAAAGCCAGAGAATGTTTCAACGAGGCGACTAGTTTGATACAATGATTTCTCCGCAACACCCGTTTTAACGTTTGGCATAAAATCATGTAGTACAGCGACAGCACTCGCTAGTGGGGCATTCCCTGCTCGTTCACCCATGCCATTAATGGTTAGGTGAATTCCTTGAATACCCGCTTTCACTGCTTCTAATACATTGGCAGTTCCTAAATCATAGTCATTGTGGCCATGAAAATCAAAATGACTAGTTGGATATCGTTTTACAATTTGACTAATAAAATTGCTCACTTCACTTGGTTCAAGAATACCCAACGTATCGGGCAACATGATTCGCTTTACAGGTTGCTTCGTTAAAAAATCTAAAAAACGAAATACATACTCTGGGGAATTACGCATGCCATTGCTCCAATCTTCAAGATATACATTGCATTCTATTCCTTTTTTCTTACCTAAGGCAATCACTTTTGCAATTTCAGCGAAATGCTGCTCAGGTGTCTTCTTCAATTGATGCGTTAGGTGATTCATTGAACCCTTGGTGAGCAGGTTCATCACTTTAGCTCCAGCTTTTGTCATCCAATCAATAGACACATTGCCATCAACAAAGGTGAGCACTTCCACTTTCTTCAATAGTCCTTTTGACTTTGCCCAACGTGTGATTTTTTTTACCGCATCAAACTCACCCTCAGAAACCCTGGCTGAAGCGATCTCTATGCGATCAACTTTCACTTCGGTAAGCAACAATTGTGCAATGGTCAATTTCTCAGATGAAGAAAAAGAAACTCCACTAGTTTGTTCACCATCCCGAAGGGTGGTATCCATGATTTCAATATACCGTGTTAATTTGGGCATGCGTTAATGGGCTAAGTGGACGTTTAAATTTGAGAACTAAAAGAATCAGTATTTCGTATGTTGAGCAAATGCTGTAATCTCAGATTTGATGTTGTGAAGAAAATCAATATCATCAAATCCATTGATTAAATTATGCTTCTTATACCCATTAATATCAAATGATTCACTTTCGCCAGTTGAAACAATAGAGATAAGTTGTTTAGGAAGATCCACTTCAATTAATGAATTAGGATCAGCCTCTATAGCCAAAAATATTTTATGCAAAAACCCTTCTGAAACAGTTACTGGCAAAATACCAATGTTCATAGAGTTGTTCTTAAATATATCAGCAAAAAAACTGGATACTACACAACGAAATCCATAATCATAAATAGCCCATGCTGCATGCTCACGGCTACTTCCACTTCCAAAATTTTTTCCGCCTACTAAAATTTTACCTTTGTAAATTGAATTGTTCAATACAAAATCTTCCTTTGGAGTATCGTCTGCATTATATCTCCAATCACGAAATAAATTATCTCCAAATCCTTCTCTCTTTGTTGCTTTCAAAAATCGAGCTGGAATAATTTGATCTGTATCCACATTTTCAATGGGCAATGGAACTGCTGTGCTATTTAAAACTGTAAATTTATCGTAAGCCATTTTTTTATTTTTTTATCCGATTAAGGTTCTAGGGTCAGTGATTACTCCGGTAACGGCTGCAGCTGCGGCAACCAATGGACTTGCTAGAAGTGTTCTAGCACCAGGACCTTGACGACCTTCAAAATTTCGATTACTTGTACTCACTGCATACTTACCGACAGGAATTTTATCATCATTCATAGCAAGGCAAGCTGAACATCCTGGTTGACGAAGTTCAAAACCTGCTTCTGTAAGAATGTCTAAAATTCCTTCATCTTTAATTTGTTGCTCAACAACATGTGATCCAGGAACAACCCAAGCCGTTACATTATCCGCTTTTTTTCTTCCCTTAATGATTGAAGCAAATGCCCTAAAATCCTCGATTCGGCCATTGGTACAACTTCCTATGAAAACATAGTCGATCTTTTTACCTAACATAGGTTCGTCTTCTTTGAATCCCATGTAGCTTAGTGATTTAGCATAGCTCGCCTTACCCGACTCCATGTCAGCACCAGTTGGAATGGCATGTGAAATTCCAATTCCCATTCCAGGATTTGTGCCATAGGTAATCATTGGCTCAATATCAGCACCTTCAAAATTATATTCAATGTCAAAAACAGAATCAGCATCCGTTTTTAATGTTTTCCAATAGGCTAGTGCCTCATCCCACGCGTCCCCTTTAGGGGCCTTCTCTCTGCCTTTGATGTATTGGAACGTAGTTTCATCAGGGGCAATCATACCACCACGTGCACCCATTTCAATACTCATATTACAAACAGTCATCCTGCCTTCCATGCTCATGCTTTCAAATACAGAGCCAGCAAATTCTACAAAATAACCCGTTGCCCCAGCTGCAGTCAGCTTAGCAATAATATATAGAACAACATCCTTTGGCGTAACACCTTTTTGCATACTACCATGAACGTTGATTCGCATCTTTTTGGGCTTGGGCTGCATAATACACTGAGAAGCAAGTACCATCTCCACTTCAGATGTTCCAATACCAAAGGCAATACATCCAAACGCACCATGCGTTGAGGTATGTGAATCTCCACAAACAATGGTCATACCAGGAAGTGTAATACCATTCTCTGGACCAACCACATGCACAATACCATTCTTTGGATTATTTAAACCCCAATGAGAAATACCATATTTAGCCGTGTTTTCTTCCAACGCTTTGAGCTGATTGGCAGACAACGGGTCACCTACAGGAAGATGCTGGTTTATTGTTGGGGTATTATGATCGGCCGTTGCAAAGGTTTTTTCAGGAAACATCACATCAACATTCCTGTTTTTTAAGCCAAGAAATGCAACTGGACTAGTTACTTCATGAATGAAATGGCGGTCGATGAATAATACATCTGGCCCATCTGCAATTTTTTGTACAACATGGGCATCCCACACTTTATCAAACAATGTTTGAGGATTTTTACTCATTTTCAACGAATTATTAAGATAGTTTAACTGATTATAAAGACAGACTGCAAATTTCGAGTAAAATATGATAAAATCCCTATTATTTTTAGGAAATCAGAGGGCTAAGTTACTTTTATATTACTTTGATGAATTTTACCTTATAAAACCCAATTTTACTTGTAAATAATTGATTAATAATTATTTACAAGTAATGATTTAGACTCGTAAAACAGACAAGTACGAAAATGGCAAAAATTCCTTCGCTTTTATCCAAAATGAAAATACCATTACATGACTAATATCCTACCATATTGAACAACTTCTCCTGCATCAACAATCGAAAAATAATATACTCCACGCGAATTCAACCTAAGGTCAAAAGTTGAACGTCCAGTTGAAAGTGATATTTTTTTAACAACCCTACCCGAAACATCGAATATGGCCAATTGAAACGGACCGACCCCACTTAAGGTACCATCAAAATGAATCATTCCGCTAAGGGATGGATTGGGATAAACACTGAATAGTTTTGTTACTGAGCCCCCACTTGTGCCACCACCATTACAATTTCCGGGGATATTCTTATCGAGCCAAGCCAACCGTTTTGTAATCCAATATTTCAAGTAATCTAATTCTCCATGGTATGTTGTAGGGATAGTATTAATCTCGGGTGCTGGCCCTGAAATTCCTAAGGTTTGCCATTTTTGAAAATGAGCTTCTTGATCAAATTGTACTTGATGTTCAACACTATCAATATACCGAAAGATAAACGCAGTATCCAATACAGTTTTACGATATCCTTCATAGGCACACCTCAACTCATTAGCAAAAGAACTGTCTTGCAATAATCGAATATAATATCCATTTGAGTTATTGTCAGGCTGACAATCATTTATATGATGCGCCCAGCCACTACCTGAGGTATTGGCTATTAAAAAACAATCTTGAATATTTTTCCAAGCCCAATCAAAATCCCAAACAGGACCAGCTTTCAATTTCCCACCATTGGAATTTTTATCTTTATTAAAAAAAACACTTTTCTTAAACCCATCAATATTTCTTGCAACCTCATTGACAATAAAATAATCAATAAATGATTTTGTATCCAAATATTTCCGATAGCCATTCTGTGGGTCCTTAAATGATGGACTATATAAGACTTTCTCCAAGGTGTCAATATATTGGGATATATATCTTTTTTGAGTAATCGTAATAGAATCCGTTTTAGGATATTCATACAAATAATGCACTTCATATCCAGGATGATCAATTGGAGAATAATTGGAAACAAACCCGTCTTTACCATCCCAATGATTCTGTTGTAAAATATATCCCCCGGTTAAATCATCACCTGAATTTTCAAACGTATACAGATGGGCGATATCAATTCGATCTTTGTCTCGTTTTAATTTTTCGCAAAAAACATAAATTCCTTGGTAAATACTATCAAGGTATACCACACAAAGTTTTGAGCGTGATGCATAGTTTCCCATACTAGAAAATAATCTACCTGCAAGAGTATTTCGAAGTAACGACCGATCATTAAAATTTGAGATGAGTACCCAATCGTTTTCAGCTGGCATGCCAAATAATGAAACGTTATTATTCAACCCTAAGGGAGTTCTAGTTTCGATATTAAATGGCCGTTGCGGATACCATGCTGATGTAGCGCCTCGCACTTCAATACCAATATCACCATAATAAACTACAGAACTATCCCTTAAATGGGTAAACTTCCCCTCACCCTGATACTTGATTGACATCGTTGCATGAACCTTAGTACCCTGAGGAATATCTTGATTCAAGGTATTAATCATAATAATTGGCAAGAATGAACTATCCTCACCAAACATCGAATGCTCATTAGTGGTGGCTTTGCGGAAAGGCGAGAAGTAATCTTTCGCTTTTGCGTTTGTTCCAATTGAACTCAGCAAAAATGAACTAATCAGAATCCATCTAGTAAGGGTTGTATAATTTCTTTGCACCGTGTAGTATGAAAAATTGCTCAAGTTAAAAGATGAATGTAGAAAATTATTAATAGAAATAGTAAAGCAATATTGACAATTTAGGACAATGTAAATTGTTTAAAGCCACTTTCGTTTTTTAAACCATAGATAAATAAATATAAAAACCAGTATCATGACTCCAATAGTGATGGGATAACCATATTCCCATGATAGTTCTGGCATGTATTTAAAATTCATCCCATAAACACCTACTATAAATGTAAGAGGTAAAAAATAGGCTGAAAAAAGTGTCAGTACTTTCATCACTTCATTTGTTTTCTGACCATTATATGACATATACGTTGAAAGTAAGTTTTGAGCATCCTCATTCAATTGATCATAAAATAAAAGTAGCTTTTTATGATTATCGCGTATGTCTTGCATTTCGTTTGACTTCTTATGCCTGTGCAATAATGAGGTAATAACCTCTTCGGTAAGTAGTAATAATTTTTTTGAAATGCCTGCTTTACGTTTCAACACATATAATGTTTCAATTGAAATTTTACTCGAACTCTTAAGAAATAATTTTGTCTCAAAATCTTCAATTTGTTTATTCAACCCTGCAGAAAACTCATTATAGCTTAGCTGAACTCTTGATATAATCTTAAGAATCAAAAAATGAACTGAATTGATTCGTCCGCTTTCAACAAACTGCTCTCCAATAGAATTCAATTCAGGTGCTGGAAGTCTATGTATAGTCAACACTACTTTATCGTTGAAAAAAATAGCAATCTTTGTAGATAAGCTTTGTATTGAATACGCCTTTGGAGAATTCAATAATACCTTTCGAAGAATGATAAAGCTAAAGTCATCGCCTTCTTCAAATTTCGGTAAATGGTCAGGTTCTAAACTATCGTTTAGATTATGATGGTTTAAATTGAACCGAGTACTTACCTCTTTTAATCCTTCTAGAGTAGGCTTAGTGATATCAATCCAGGTAAATTCATTATTGGATGAATGCTTTTCGATGACTTCCATAAATTCAATTATTGACCAAAAGATAAATCAAATCAGTTGATCGAATAATGAAAACCTGAAAAATCCTAGAATAAAAAGTAAAATGTGTTAAAGCTACAGAGCTACAACGCTATTGTTTCCTCCAAATACATTAGGCACCTCATGGTCGGCCTCGGGTTCATTAACCCATTGCATACTATTTATACGATATTTAAACTCATGGGTTGAATCTTTTGGGAGATTTACATCTGCAGTAAATGTTCCATCTTTTTTCTTGCTCATGATAATGGCATTTTCCCAATCGCTATTTAGTCCAAGAATTTCAACAACTTCTGCATTTTCTACTTGAAAGGAAAACTTGACCTTGCAATAATCTTTTGTTTTATAATAGGTTTTCTGTAGCATAAGAATCTTTTTGTAAATAATACACATTAATTCGCTTTTTAATGAAAAGTAACCCGATATATAGGCTAAACTTGAATTTTTTAGTTCTTCAGCTGGTATTCAAAAAACGTAAAAATTCGTTTATTTAACACATCATTAGTAAACCAATCTTGAAATAAGCGTCAGAATCACAAACTATATACACATGGATCGCAAAGAATTTCTTTCTGCCTTAGGGCTCGGTAGTACCGCTTTGATTGCTATATCTTGTTTGCAAGCATGCTCGAAAACAGATGCTGCAAGTGGTGCAGGAGTAGATTTTACGTTAGACTTAACGAATGGCGCCTATGCAGCCTTATCAAATGCAGGTGGCTATGTTACAGTTCAAGGAGTTGTTGTAGCCAGAACCACTAATAATACCTATTTAGCTGTGTCTGCAGCTTGCCCACACGAAGGTGTAAATGTGGAGTATCAAGGAAACCAAAATCAATTCTTTTGTCCTGCCCATGGATCATATTTTTCTTCAACAGGGGCAAGAACTGCTGGTCCAGCGCAACGAGGATTAACTCAATATCAGACTGCCTTAACAGGTAACTCGTTAAGGGTTTATGCATAAACCGTTATTTTCGCCAATTACAATACATAATTATCTAGCATGAAATGTTTTTTCACTATTCTTCTTTCCCTTCTCTCTTTTCACTTACTCGCTCAAGATGACATGTTAAATGACTTGATGAAAACTCAAGACACAAGCACATCGTTATTACCAAACAAAATGCTTTTCACTCAACGCATATTTTGGGGGGAGCATGGACTTCTCAGAGGCGCATATCCTTTAACTCCCATAAATAGAGAAAAAGAATTGAAATTAAGAAGAGGAATGCTAGTGACCCATCAAGTGCTTGGCTTTGTAACCCTTGGTGGAATGGTAGCTCAAGGAGTTGTTGGAGCTAAACTATACAATGCAACGGGTTCTAATTACAGAAATCTTAGAAATATACATGAAGGACTTGGAGCTGCAGTAAACTTAACCTATTCGACTACTGCGTTTATGTCGCTCTTTACACCACCGCCGCTTATCAATCGCGACCGAAAAGTATCTTCCATCAGAATACATAAATGGCTTGCTGTTGTGCATATGTCTGGCATGATCGCTACGAACGTTCTTGCTGGATTAGTGCAACAACACCCAGAATTAAAACCTTATCACCGCGCAGCAGCTTACACCACCTTTGCCAGTTTTGGTGCAGCTGTAATCGCTATTAAATTTTAAATTATGCGTATACTTATATTACTATTAGTGCTTCCATCTTTGTTGATGGCACAAAAAAAACCATTAGACAAAAAGAATTCATCCGTTACGTATGCCATGAATCATATTTTGCATAGTTGGACAGGAACATCAAGGGATTTGAATGGAGCAGTTCAACTCAGTTCCGCTGGCAAAATCGAAAAAGTTGCTCTTGTTACAAAAGTAGGTGCTTTTGATTCCGAAAATTCGAACCGCGATGCGCACATGATGGAAGTAACAGAAGCTATCAAGTATCCTAATGTAAGCTTTTACAGTACTTCGATAACGGAAACCAAGCCTGGTGAATTGGAAGTAAAAGGTATGCTTGCATTTCATGGTGTAAACAAAGAAACAAGCTTTAAGGCCTTAACGTCAACAAAAGGTTCAACATCAATAGTCAAAGGGGAGTTTATCTTTTTGCTAGAAGACTATAATCTTGAAAGACCTTCCTTCATGCTAAATAAAGTAGACAACGAAGTAAAGCTTAGTTTCGAAGTAAGTTACTGAGCCAACTCAGCCCATCTAATTTTATTGTTCCATAGACTATCTTCATACAGTAAAGTATGAGCGATACAAAAATCTACTATAAGGACATTCATAATGCTCTTCTTGAATTAGCCATTCCTGAAAAAGCAAAGTTCTTCCCACGATTCTTCAAAACTGGAAAAGGAGAATATGGAGAAGGTGATCGATTTATAGGCGTTACAGTTCCCAACCAACGTATCATTGCAAAACAATTTCAACAAGCAGCTGATGATCAGTTGATCACTAAATTACTTGACTCTTCATTTCATGAAGACCGCCTTACAGGCCTATTCATTCTTACCCATAAGTTCAATAAAGCCAAAAAAAATAAAGAAGAAAAAAAATGGGTGGATTTATACTTAAAAAAAATAGACCGGATTAATAATTGGGATCTTGTTGATAATACAGCACATTTCATACTAGGATATTGGCTTGAAGACAAAAGCAGATCAATTTTATACAAGTTTGCGCGCGCTTCCAATTTATGGAAGAATAGAATTGCTATTATCAGTACTCTTCATTTTATAAGGCAACACGACTTTGAGGATTTAATAAAATTATCTACCATTTTATTAAAGCATGAGCATGATTTAATTCATAAAGCAGTTGGCTGGATGCTTCGGGAAGCCTGGAAACGAAATCACCATATCATTGAATTATTCCTAAATCAACATGCGCATGAAATGCCTCGCACCATGTTGCGCTATTCTATTGAAAAGATGGATGAAAAGAAACGAAAGTATTACATGCAGGTGAAATCAATTTAGAATGATTCTTCTAAACAAAACATCCCGCAGGTGCGGGATGCTCAATTTAACATTAACACTAATTTGACGTCAAGGACGGAATCGAACCGCCGTCGAAGGTTTTGTTGACCTCTGCCTACCCTCTCGGCCACATGACTATGTATTATCTTTTGTCTACCAAATTTATAGACTTTATTATTATCAGCCAAATATTTTATTTGAATAATAAATCGATTAATTGGTTGATTTTCTGATAAATTGGATCAAATATTAATAAATTGTAAAGTCTGCAATAAAAGCTTGTAAAATGAGGAAGAAGCTGAGGGAGATTGGTAAATTACAATTGCTTAGATAATAATTTTTTTATACTATGTCCAAAAGTGTATATGTACAACGTGATATAAGTTGGCTGAGTTTTAATGCAAGAGTCCTTCAAGAGGCTAATGATCCAACTGTTCCGTTAAAAGAAAGAATTCGGTTTTTAGGGATTTTTTCAAACAACCTAGATGAGTTCTTTAGAATTAGGGTAGCCACGTTGAAAAGAATGACTGAATTCATTAGTAAAAAAGAAAAGCTATCGGTCCACTTTGAAGAAAGTCCAACGGAAGTACTAAACGATATATTGAAAATCGTCTTACAACAACAGAATGAGTTCAATAGAATTTGGAGCAATATCCAAATTGAATTAAAGAGAAATGGTATTTTTCTGAAAAATGAAAAACAACTAACCAAGGATCAAAAGACGTTTGTAACTGATTTCTTTGAAAAAGAAGTCCGATCGAACATTATCCCTCTGATGATTGAAAGTTTACCTGAACTCCCTTATCTACGAGACAAGAGCATTTACCTAGGAGTGGTCATGCAAAAGAAAAATTCTGCTTACAAAGAAAAGTATGCGCTCATCGAAATACCTTCAAAAACCATTGGTAGATTCATTTCTCTGCCAACTGGAAAGTCGAATGAAAAACACATTATCCTTTTAGAAGATATCGTACGCTATAATCTTCCTTACATATTTTCATATTTTGGATATGACCATTTCGAAGCTCATATATTTAAGGTTACTAAGGATGCAGAAATAGATCTCGATAACGACATCAGTACGTCCTTCGTTGAAAAAATACAGAAAGGATTAAAAAGCAGAAGAAAAGGTAAACCTGTTCGCTTTGTCTATGATAAAGAAATGAATAGTGGACTACTAAATTACCTAGCAAAAAAATTAAAACTTGATAAAAAAAGTACAATAATACCAGGTGGACGAATCCATAACTTTAAACATTTTATGGACTTCCCTGATGTTTTTCATTCGCCAAGAAAAAAAACATCTCCGTTTACACATCCAGCACTTAAAAGTGCAATACGGGTTACAGATATTATAGATAAAAAAGATGTTCTCTTGCATTTTCCCTATCATTCATTCAGTGCCATTATAGACTTATTGAGAGAGGCAGCCATTGACCCTGATGTTAAGTCGATCAAAATAACCGCATACCGTTTAGCTCCAGAATCAAAAATAATTAATGCGCTTATTAATGCATCTAGAAATGGCAAGCAAGTTGAGGTGATGCTTGAACTTAAGGCAAGATTTGACGAAGAAGCAAATCTTGAATGGAAAACGATACTAGAAGATGAAGGAATAAAAGTGCTAATTGGTGTGCCAAACATGAAAGTTCATGCTAAAATTTGTGTCATCAAGAAAAGAGTTGGAAACAAAACAATTCAATACGGCTTCGTGAGTACAGGAAACCTAAATGAAAGAACAGCCAACTTTTATGGGGATCATTGCCTTCTCACTTCCAACAGAAATATCATGGCTGACATCAATAGAATTTTCTTCTACTTAGAAAATCCACTATTGCATACCAGTGCACTTAAAGAATGTAAAACACTATTAGTAAGCCCCTTTCAAATGCGCAAAAGCTTCACAGATTTGATTGAAAAAGAAATAAAGGAAGCGAGGAAAGGCAAACCGGCATCAATTACCTTGAAGCTGAATTCATTAAGTGATGTCAAACTTATTGAAAAGCTATATCATGCATCTGCTCAAGGCGTTGAAGTAAATGTAATAATTCGAGGTATTTACTCTATCAAAAAACATCCTAAGAAAAATGAGAAACATATCTATGCAGTAAGTATTGTGGATGAATTCCTTGAACATGCGCGCGTATTAATATTCCACAATTCAGGAGACGTAAAAGCTTATATCTCTAGTGCGGATTGGATGGTTAGAAATTTAGACCATCGAATTGAAGCTGCTGCTCCAATTCTTGATGTTCAATTAAAAAACGAGCTTATAGAGATTATCAAAATACAATTGGATGATAGCATAAAATCCAGGATTTTAGACCCAGAATTAAGCAACAACTATGTATCTTCACAGGGTAGAAAAAAGGTTCGCTCGCAATTGGCAACCTATAATTACCTGAACAAAAAAATGTTATCACCAATACGTGAGATTAGCCGCAATTGATATCGGAACTAATGCATGCAGATTGCTAATTTCAGAAGTTACTATTGACGATAATAATAAACCGCAATTCAATAAATTAAATCTTGTTCGCGTCCCACTTAGGCTTGGTTTTGATGTATTTGAAACAGGTCTGATTTCAAAAGATAAAAAGGGGATGATTCTACAAACTATGAAAGCATATGCTCACCTTATGAATGCGTATAAGGTTGAAAAAAATATTGCCGTAGCTACTAGTGCGATGCGAGATGCCAAAAACCGTGAGGAAGTAGTTCGGAAGATTTTTCTGGAAACTGGCATTAGCATTAAAGTTATTACTGGAGATTTCGAAGCATCGCTCATTTACGAAAATCATATTGCAGAAAACTTAAATGAGAATAACTCTTATTTATATATTGATGTCGGTGGGGGTAGTACAGAGTTGACATTTTTTTGCAACAAAGAATTAGTCTTCAAAAAATCATTCAATATAGGTACAATAAGGCTGCTGAAAGATACAGTAGATGAAACTATGTGGGATACATTGAAGGAAACTATTCGTGAAAAAATAAAAGGTCAGAAAAACGTTATGGCCATTGGAACAGGCGGAAATATCAATAAAGTATTTTCACTCAGTAAAAAAAAGGAAGGCAAACCATTAACCCTCGAATTGCTTAAAGATTATCACCGTGAGTTTTCTTCTTTTTCATTGGAAGACAGAATCAAGACTTATAATATGCGTGAAGACAGAGCAGATGTAATCGTTCCAGCACTTCTCATTTACATACAAATCATGAAATGGGCTGATATAGATGAAATATTAGTTCCTAAAATTGGATTAGCAGATGGGCTTATTCAGCATCTCTATGCAGAGATGAACCCTTAACATCAAATTCATATTATCATTTCGATTTGGTAACAATCAGCTAACAATACTGTAAAGTATTGTTTTGAAATTTAATAAACCAAATCTTATGATAAGAAGAGAAGCTGATGTTATCGTATTAAGCGACCTCCACCTTGGAACATATGGTTGCCATGCCATGGAACTCGTTGACTATATCCGAAGTATTCAGCCTAAAATACTAATCCTCAACGGAGACATTATTGATATTTGGCAGTTCCGAAAACACTATTTTCCCGCATCACATATGCAAGTGATCAAAGAAATTTTTAGCTTAATGGCTAAGGGAACTCAAGTTGTGTATATCACTGGAAACCATGATGAGTCACTCAGAAGATATAGTGGACTTCAAATGGGCAATCTTCTCCTAACAGATAAATATGTTATGGACCTCGATGGAGAAAAAACATGGATTTTTCACGGGGATGTATTTGATGCCACAACAAAAGGGAGCGCAAAGTTAATAGCCAAGTTAGGTGGACAAGGATATGATATGCTTATTTTATTAAATAGAGCAATTAACTGGTTGCTCAAAATGGTTGGTAAGGAAAAAATGAGCTTGAGCAAAAAGGTTAAAAATAGTGTGAAGAAAGCCGTTTCCTGGATTAGCAATTTCGAACAAATTGCGGCAGAATTAGCCATTGAGAAAAAATATAAAAATGTTATTTGTGGTCACATACATCAACCACAAATAAAAGAAGTTACAACCGACAAAGGAAGCGTTACGTATATGAATAGTGGTGATTGGATTGAAAATCTTACATCACTTGAGTATAATCAAGGCAAATGGGAAATTTTCCAATATGAAGAAAAGGAAATTACAAAAGCAGATATAAGCGTATTCAAAAAGGAAAATAAAATCCCAATATTAGATATCCTCACCGATGAGGTTGCTGTATTTTTTAATACTATGACAGCTACAATTCAATAGAATTCATGAAGATATTTTATGCAGTCCAAGCTACTGGCAATGGGCATATAAGCAGAGCAACTGAAATTATTCCATTTCTAAAAAAATATGGAACAGTCGATGTGTTCTTAAGCGGAAATAATCATTCTCTAAAAAATGATTTACCAGTTGCCTATAAAAGCAAAGGGTTGAGCTTATACTACGATAGAGAAGGTTCAGTAGATCTGTGGAAAACCTTTAAATCTATTCAACTAAAAAAAATGTGGAATGAGGCAAAACACTTGCCCATAGAAAAATACGATCTTATCATCAATGACTTTGAATGCATAACTTCTCTTTCTTGTAGACTAAAAAACATCCCTTCCATTCATTTTGGGCATCAAGCAAGTTTTGTTAGCAATAAGGTTCCTAGGCCTCATAAAAGAGAATTAACGGGTGAATGGGTGCTTAAACATTATGCCTCTTGCACACAGAACATAGGTCTACATCTCAAATCGTATGACCATAATATCTTCCCACCAATTATAAAATCCTCCATAATCTCGGCAGAGCCAAAAGATAATGGACATATTACAGTGTACCTTAATCACTATAGTGATGAAGTCATTATAAAATACTTATCTAACATAAAGGATTACAACTTTGAAGTATTCTCAAAAGAAGCAACATCAAGTAGTGTAATTGGAAGAATAAAACTACTGCCCATTAATCAAGAGATGTTTAATCAAAGTCTAATTCATTGTCATGGTATAATTACTGGAGCAGGTTTTGAAACTCCAGCAGAAGCTTTGTACCTAGGTAAAAAGGTTATGGTGATACCTCTACAAGGGCAATATGAACAACAATGTAATGCAAAAGCACTTGAAGAGTTTAATGCGATGTCTATCCCTAAACTTGATGATGAGTTTTCTGAGCAATTTAAAAAGTGGATCGAACAATTCGACCCAATTAAATTGAACTTAAGCCACACTACGGAAGAAATTATTCGAACAGTTATACATAAAGATCCAGCGTATTCTCTCCCTTCAAATACAATACCGAATCTACCCTCACCATTAGAAATGGCAATTTAATAAGGAGCTCATAGCTGAATCTACAGTTGCTTTACAACATACCAGCTGTAATCTTCTGGCTTAATTTCAACCTCTACTGATGCAACATGATTGTTATTAACGTGTACAGTTAATCGTTTATTATTCTTATCAGTAATACTGATAGTATTAGTCACACCGGCATAGTATAAAGGCAATTTTATAGTTTGCTTGATAACCTCTTTTGTTGGATTGAATAACATGACAAAAGCTTTATCCTGTAATGAGGGGTTGACGTGCATAAAGCCATCCCATTCTCTTCCATCAGCCCTTCTCAAATGAATAATTGGTGAGTTCAAGATATTCCTATACTGCTTATACCAACTTATTGTTTTAGCAACAAGCTGCTTTGTCTTTTCCGTATCATACAATCTTGGCCCACGATAGCATGCCTGTACACCAGCTCCATAATATTGTACCATCAACATTTCATAATCTCTTAGATGATCTTGCAAGGGCTCCAACACAGCCTCAGGACCACCGCCCTGATACCTCGTTAGCGGTACAAATCCCCAGCCCATAGATGGACTTTTTTCAAACGTACCATCATGTATATTTTGACGATTAATAATTTTTTGTTGCTCGCGAGATAAAGAGAAGTTTACTTCCCGATAGCCAATTCCAATTTTGTGAGTACCATCAAGGAAATACCAATCCGGCGCATTAACATATACCCCATGTTCATTACACCAATGGTATAATTCCTTTTGCAATTGCATCTGCTTCCATTGAGAGTCGTCTAATCCACTATGCCCAGGATGAACAGTAGACGCACATACATCCCCAGGGTAAGGACCGTCATTCTCAAAAATGTCAAATCCTGTACTACTTATGAAATACTTTAATTTATCAATATAGGTTAAGCCCCACTTGCTACCCATGCATGGTGCATTACCGAAAAATGCACCCCCTGGCTTACCTGTTAAAGGACTGATAACATCTGTCTCATCATCTATCCTTCTGCTACTAAACAATGAATAACTGCCAATTTGAATCCCTTTACTATGTGCATAATCAGCCAAGTACTTCCACTTCTTTACATTTAGCTCGCTTGTATCCTCCATATCACAATGACTACCAAAACTTAAAATCAATGCTTCATACCCAGTAGCAGCACATTGGTCAACAGCTGTTTTCACCTCTTCATCGTTGGCACTTACCAAATGCATGAATATTGGATTTTGAGCTGTCCATGGAGCAACAGTAGCATACATTTTTTGAATCATCAGTCCCCGACGCTCTCGATCATAACTATCCATCAATAACTCATGTGTTCTAACGGATTGCATCGATTGATTAGGCAATAAGACGATTGACGTTACTTTTTCAGGATAGATTTGCAACAAACATGGTGTTTGGTAATTATAATTTACCTGAGAAGTATAGGCAGAATCAACATTCCAATGGGTAGTCTGATCGCTTATGTCATAACGCATCGCATTATTAAACGCATAGTTTGTTTCAACATAGATCCCATGCTGTTTCTTCATTTGATCTGGCGTTCCCACAACAGCACTTTCTTCTTCTACTAATCCAAGCGATTCATTGATGATTTTATTAACTGCAATTGAATGATCACTATTATTTTTAACTAGAACAGACTTAACAATCAATGGAATGCCATCATATAGTTCATATTGAACAATAACTTCTACACCCGAAATTGCTTGAATAGAGGAATGGTATGTGAATGATACTTTCTGTCCTGTGCCATATTTATCCACTAATCCCCATGTCTTTTTTTCCCAATTCAGTAATGACTTAATGTTTTCTACTTGAACATTCGTGCAGAATAAATCATTCTCCTTCTTGGTGAATGTATCTAACCACTCGGGTTTAAAAAAAGCCTTCTCTTGTTGCCCATGTAATCCTCCAACTGAATATGGTTTACCATCGATCGTAACAATTGCTTCAGGTTCAATAGCACGAATCAATTCTTGTCCATTTATCATATTTCGAAAATCATAGCAGACAATATTTGGACTAATGCGGAATATCCTCCTGATTAGTCCGTTATAGAGTATGATATTTTTTTTATCAGAAGAAAGATATACTCCAGCTTTCTCCTTTGGAGAATTGATCAACCAATCTGATTGGTTTAAAGTGTTGTTAGCTTCTTTCCAAACAGGAAGCGAAGGAATGGTTTGTGAAATCAATTGTTGAGTTGCTAAAAAAACTAAAACAAACAATAATCCTTTTTTCATAAGTTAATTTTATACTAAATATAATTACTGATTGATCTAAAGTTAATCAATTAAATAGTAGATGATTTGATACTTGAAAGAATGATTGTTGGAGATTCGTCCCAGCTCATTAATGCATTGATGAGTTTGACTCTTTCAAATTTTCTAAGATCAGGAATTCGAATATCCATCGGATGAATTATTTTATCTAGAAGTAATTGCGCACGTCGTGTTCCTTCTAACAATGGATTTTCAGGTGTATACCAATCAGCACCATCAAAAAATACAAGATTCGCATATGACGCATCTTTTACTACCCCTTCCGAAAACATGATTATTTCATCGGTACCTGCAGTATTTAGCAAAGTATTAATCCAGTCCCTTTCTTCAAATTTAAAATTGTATTGCTGACCACATAAGTCAACCAAAGCAACACTATCAATAGTTTTGATTGAATAGTTTGTATAAGAAATATCTATTATTTTTTCAAGGTTATATACAATTCGCCACTTAATAACATTATCGTTATTAATATACGTGCTATCAAATAAATCACTCAAGTTGACATAAGGCTGTTTGCCATAATGCATTAAGGTTCTGTCCATCCTCAATTGATGAAAATGAAGATTTTCAGGCTTACGATTGTTTACTCGTATTGATTCAATAAATTGGAACATATATTTTATCAATCATTTCTTGATATTCTTTCATTACATCACTTTGAAATGTAATGCCTCCACCACTTCTAAAATTATTGTCATTGTCTATATACCTGATTAAGACACAGCTATCTAGTGTTGTGCCATCAAAATAACCTGCAACGCCTGTATAATATCCACGGTCCTGGTTTTCTACTTTTTGAATTGCCTGAACTGTTTTATTTTTTGGCGCGCCAGAAACTGATCCTGCTGGCAGAAGACTAAAAATAATATCCCCAATATGAGCATTGAAATCGTCTGATAATGTTCCTGAAATCTCAGAGCTAACCTGACCAATTATCCCATATTGAGTTTGAACTTCTTCATAATACCGATAACGATTAACCTTAACATCATGTGAAACCCTACTCAAGTCGTTTCGAATAAGATCAACTATGGTAGCATGTTCTGCCTGCTCTTTATCGTCACGTAAAATAATATCCTGTGCACCTGGAATATTCGCATCAATTGTACCCTTCATTGGGAAAGAATAAATTGTTTGATCTTTTATTTGAATAAACGTTTCGGGGGAAAAGCTCACAAAATGGTTTTTATACCAAACCGCGTACTTTGAATTAACATTTTCAAAAATATCTTGATGGGTTAGATTCAGTTCAATGGGCGTGGAGCAGGTCAGGTTAATCAAAAAACTATCCCCGTAGTTTAAGTACTGCTTTACCTGATCAAATTTGTTAGCATAGTCTTCAAGTGAAATTGGTAACTTCTTTAATTCAACGGCACACGTATTTTTTTGAAACACATGATTTGAAATCCCCTGAAAATTATACTTAAACTCTTCACTGCACTCATCCAGTAACCATGCCTTCGGTTGTTGACATTCAAAGTCAATTAAGAAAACAAATGCACGTTTCTCCGCTCCCCACGTATTTAATCTATCCTTCATTTAACTTTTAAAAATTATCGCATTCCGTTAGAGTGATGTACAACATTTTGTATTATGCCTATGATAAAGGTAATATGAGTTTTTGTAAAAGATCGAGAAGCTTCACGAGAACAATGAATGTAAGGCTAAGGGGATATACTTATTAGGATTTTTTATAGCTTCCTCTCGTGATGGTGAAAATGAAACAAGAGTACTTAGTTTTTCTACACCAAGCTCCTCAAGTTTTTGTTCAGATAGTGCGCACGCACCGCAAATCAACTGTATTTTTTTATGATGCCTTGCTGCTACAGAAGCAATATATCCAACAACTTTGCCCGATATTGATTGTTCATCCACACGACCTTCTCCGGTAATTATAAAATCTGCTTGTGATATTAGATCTTCTAATCCAATTTCTCGAGCTATAAATTCTACTCCAGATATAAGTTTAGCACCTAGGAATACCATGCACCCAGCACCCATACCGCCTGCTGCACCTGCACCTTCTTTATGTGATACGGATAATCCAAAGTCTTTTTGAAATAAACCATCAAGATGCTTCAATCCCAATTCAAGGAAGTTAACCTGTTCGGGGTTTGCTCCTTTTTGAGGGCCATAAATATGGGAAGCGCCTGTTGGACCAAGCAGTGGATTCTTCACATCACTTGCAACAATAAATTCAATTCCCTGAAACAAATTATCAGTTGGGCTTAAGATAAGATCAATTGAAGTCAATAATGCTGCAGTAGGATGGATGCGATTTTTTGATTGATCAAAAAACTGAAATCCTAAGGCATCGGCCATCCCAACGCCTCCATCATTTGTTGCACTGCCACCAATTCCAAGTATTATTTTTTTAGCCCCTTTTAATAAGGCGTCTTTTATAAGAATGCCTGTTCCAAATGAGCTTGAGTTCATGACATCCCGTTCTTCAACCGATAATAATGACCACCCGCTAGCGGAAGCCATCTCAATAAATGCAGTTGTTAAATCGGCCGTAATTTGATACGAAGTGTGTATTGATCTTCCCAACGGATCAACGGTACAAACTTCTACATCTTCAGTTTGAAAATAGTATTTAATAATGTGCGCAAAGCCATCCCCACCATCAGCAAGAGGGAAAGAAGATACTTTAGCATCAGGATAAAACGAAACGATCTCCTTACGTAATATATTACACAAGGAGATCGAGTCTATACTTCCTTTGAACTTATCTGGGGCAAGTAAAAAATGCAATCGGTTAAAATTTTGGATAGATAGCATTTACACCCAATTCTTCTTCAATACGAAGAAGTTGATTGTATTTAGCCATCCTATCAGTTCTTGAAGCCGAACCCGTTTTGATTTGACCACAATTTAATGCTACTGCCAAATCAGCAATGGTAGTATCTTCTGTTTCACCACTTCTATGACTCATGATTGAAGTATAGCCATTGGTTTGAGCAAGTCTAACTGCATTTATCGTTTCAGTAACAGTACCAATCTGATTTACTTTAACAAGGATGCTGTTTGCAATACCTCTGTCAATCCCTTCTTGCAAACGCAATACATTGGTTACAAAAAGATCATCGCCAACAAGCTGACACCTATTACCAACTGATTCAGTTAATTTTTTCCAGCCATCCCAATCATCTTCTGCCATTCCATCTTCAATCGAAATAATTGGATATTTATTCACCCACTCAGTCCAATACGCTACCATTTCATCACTACTGATTACTTTACCTGAACTCTTATAGAATTTATAGGTCTTTTCTTTTTCATCAAACATCTCACTTGTAGCAGCATCCATTGCAATACTAATTTGAGATCCTAATTTATAGCCAGCGGACTCAATGGCTTGCATCACGGTTTCAATGGCTTCTTCATTACTTTGAATGTCTGGAGCAAATCCACCTTCATCACCCACATTCGTGCTATATCCTTTTTTCTTCAATACCGTTTTAAGCTGATGGAATACTTCTACACCCCAACGAAGTCCTTCACTAAATGATGTTGCTCCAGTAGGAACAATCATGAATTCTTGAAAATCAATTTTGTTGTCAGCGTGCGCACCACCATTTAAGATATTCATCAACGGCACAGGAAGCGTAACTGCATTAACACCACCTAAGTATCTGTATAAATTTAAGTTACTTGCTTGCGCTGCAGCTTTTGCAACGGCCATAGAAACGGCAAGCGTTGCATTGGCACCAAGATTAGCCTTATTAGGTGTCCCATCAAGATCAATAAGTATCTTATCAATCAATGCTTGTTCTGTTGCAGGAACTCCTCTTAATTTATCTGCAATAGTCTTATTTATATTTCCAACTGCTTTCAATACACCTCTTCCAAGGAATACAGACTTATCGCCATCACGCAATTCAACAGCTTCATGTTTTCCTGTTGAGGCCCCTGATGGAACGGCTGCACGGCCTAAAAAGCCACTTTCTGTTATTACATCAACTTCTACTGTTGGATTACCACGACTATCTAGAATTTGTCTGGCATGAATGTTTGCAATAAAACTCATAAAAAGAATGTTTAAAATTGGTTATGATAATAATTGATAGCTAACCCATCAATGAGCATTACCGGTAAGTTCGCGGAAAATATCCTCAAGCCGTCGGGTTTGCGTTTGCAAAGAAACGATATTCAGACTATGTTGCAAAGTGAAACTGATAAGTTCTTTACTCAACTTTTCTGCATCATGGGTATCAAGAATCCAATTTTGAGCATCAATTTGCTCTAACACCAAAACCCCAGGGATTTTTTCAAGCGATTTAAGGTCGGCTGTTTCCTTTAATTGCAGTCGTATTCGGGAAATTTCCTTCGTACCCAGCAAATTTTCTAGCTTATCATCTGCTACGATTGTCCCTTTATTAATTACAATTACCCGATCACATAATGCTTCTACTTCTTGGAGGATATGGGTTGAGAATAAAATCGTTTTGTATTTCCCTAGTTTTCTGATTACCTCCCTGATTTCAATAATTTGATTAGGGTCTAATCCCGTCGTTGGCTCATCTAAAATAAGGACCTCAGGGTCATGTAATAATGCTGCAGCGAGACCAACGCGTTGCTTATATCCTTTTGAGAGCTGTCCTATCTCCTTATGTGCTTCAGCACTAAGCCCAGTTAACTTAATAACCTCTTCAATCCGCTCTTGACGCTTTTTGATTTGATGTAATCCCGCCATTAAATCGAGGTACTCTCTAACGTACATTTCAAGGTACAGGGGATTTGACTCTGGCAGGTATCCGATTTTTTGCTTTGTAGCTATAGCCTCTCCTTCAACCAATATCCCGCAAACCCGAATTTCACCGGCATCCGGAGCGATATACCCTGTTATCATTTTCATTGTGGTGGACTTCCCCGCTCCATTTGGACCAAGAAATCCAACAATCTCCCCAGACTTTACTTCAAAACTAATTTTATTTACAGCAGTTTGGGTGCCATATAGCTTTACAACTTGATCTACTTTAATAGACATAATTATTTTCTTTCATCAAACTATTTCATCACTAGAAGAAGGCAAATGATCATAAGCACCTTTAAATGCAAGCCAACCAAAAATTAAAAACCCTATAGTGATTGGTAAAAAAATGATGACGAAGATACTCCATTGTACTATGGTGTCGGTTGTAGGTTTTAAAGAGATCTGTGTAATGGCAGTTTTAACCAACATCCCATATGTTCCAGCTCCTAAAATCATCCAAATGATTCCAAAGAATTTTTTTATTGAATTCATGATTCTTATTTTAATCGTTTACGTTGTTATCAATTTTATTTGACAGATACAAACTGCCGATAAGCAAACAAAAGCCTGCAATGATAATAGGATACCAAAGTCCTACCAATAAGTCTCCAGAATACATAGTACCCAATAATACAGCGATAAAAGGTGTAAGTCCACCAAATACGCCGTTTCCAAGGTGATAAGGTAAACTCATTGATGTATACCTTATTTTAGTTGGGAATAATTCCACCAAGAATGCAGCAATTGGACCATAAGACATGGTTACAAACAAAATTTGTAAAAATATCAATGCTACCATCATCCAATACCTGTTCTCAGGTAACTGCTTAGATACCTTATCTACTAATTGTGGCTTTTCAATTTCACCCGAATACAAGGTATCAACATGGATTTTCTTCTCCGTGATTCCATTTTCATAAACAGTATAGGTCGTCGTATTTTGTAAGCTATATCCTTTACCTGTATTTGGCTTCAATACCCTATCAATATGGGTTTTTGAATTATCCACTTGGCTGTCTGCGACAGACGACACACTAATCATCTGATGATAAATAGGTCTATACAAAATAACCGCTGATAATAACCCTGCCATAATAATCCACTTCCGGCCAATTTTATCACTCAAATTACCAAAGAATATAAACAACGGCGTTGCTGCAACAATAGCACAAATCAAAATAGTTCTCGTTTGTTCAAAATCAATCTTAATGGTATTTTCCATGAAGGTTTGTGCATAAAACTGCCCTGTATACCAAACAACACCTTGCCCCATGGTGGCACCAAAGAGCGCCAATAAAACCATTTTCAAGTTGGATTTATGCATCAAGCTTTCCTTGATTGGATTTACAGAAATCTTCCCTTCAGCTTTCAACTTACTAAACATAGGAGATTCATGCATTTTCAGGCGTATATAAATACTCATACCCACCAAAATCACTGAAAACCAAAAAGGAATACGCCAACCCCAATCTTCAAATACGCGAATTGAATCTGCAGGATCAGTAGCTAAACTTTTTCGTGTAATAAGTATAATGCCTAAGGATAATAAAAGGCCTAATGTTGCCGTAGTTTGAATCCAACTGGTAAAATAACCGCGCCTATTAGTTGGTGCATGCTCAGCCACGTAAGTCGCAGCACCACCATACTCACCCCCTAACGCAAGACCTTGAATTAACCTCAGCAACAAAACGAGCATCGGTGCTAAAAATCCAATTTTTTCATAGCCAGGGATTAATCCTATAGCAAATGTTGATCCTCCCATTAATATGAGGGTTAAAAGAAAGGTATACTTTCTGCCCACCTTATCACCAAGGCGACCAAAAACCAATGCGCCAAATGGCCTAACAATAAAGCCAGCAGCAAAAGTAGCTAAGGTTGAAAGCAATGCTGCAGTTGGATTAGTTTTAGGAAAGAACTGCGAAGCAATTATAGGTGCGAGACTTCCAAAAATGTAGAAATCATACCATTCAATAAGTGTACCTACAGATGAAGCAAAGATCACTTTACGGATCTGTTTTTTCTCAGAAATAGATTGCATATGAATATCTTGGTTTTAAAAGCAAAGAAATAGGGTATCAAGATAAAAATATATCCTTAAGAAATTGATTTTTTTTAACTTACCGACCGAAATCGGATAAAAAAACAGACATGAGCTACCCATATCAAATCAAATCGTTGGAGCAATACCATGAAGACTGGAAAGAAAGCATTGAAAACCCAGAACAATTTTGGGGAAATATTGGACAACACTTTCAGTGGAAGAAACCGTGGGAATCAGTTTTGGAGTGGAACTTCAAAGAACCATCTGTAAAATGGTTTAACGGAGCACAATTAAATATAACAGAGAATTGCATCGATAGGCATTTGAAAGATAAAGCAAATCAACCTGCCATCATTTGGGAACCTAATGATCCAAATGATCACCACAGAATGTTAACCTATGCACAATTGCACCTTAAGGTTAATCAATTTGCGCACGTATTAAAGAATAATGGTGTTAAAAAAGGTGATCGCGTTTGCCTTTACATGGGAATGATTCCTGAGCTTGCTATAGCAGTTCTGGCCTGTGCCAGAGTTGGTGCCATACACTCAGTGATTTTCGGTGGATTCAGTGCACAAAGTATTTCAGACAGACTACAGGATGCAAAATCAGAGTTCATCATCACCTGTGATGGAGCATTTAGAGGGGCAAAAGATATTGCTCTCAAAAATGTTATTGATGATGCACTAATCAACTGCCCTTTTGTTAAACGCGTTATCGTTTACACCCATACGAGATCTGCAGTAAGCATGATTAAAGGCAGAGATGTTTGGTGGGAAGATGAAATACGTAAAGTAGAAACAGCAGGGAATCCAGATTTTCCAGCAGAAACAATGGATGCTGAAGATCCCCTTTTCATCTTATATACATCTGGATCTACGGGAAAACCAAAAGGCGTTGTGCACTCCTGCGCGGGTTATATGGTCTATACGAATTATACTTTCTTAAATGTGTTCCAATATCAACCTCAAGAAGTTCATTTTTGTACGGCCGACATTGGTTGGATAACAGGCCATTCGTATATTATTTATGGCCCACTCAGTGCGGGAGGAACCTCATTGATGTTTGAAGGTATTCCTACTTTCCCAGATGCTGGACGTTTTTGGGACATCATCGATAAGTTCAAAGTAAACATCTTATATACTGCTCCAACTGCCATTAGAAGTTTAATGGCATTCGGACTCGGCCCATTACAAAACAAAGACCTTAGCTCACTCAGAGTATTAGGTACGGTGGGCGAACCTATCAATGAAGAAGCTTGGCATTGGTATGATGAACATATTGGAAAGAAAAAATGTCCTATAGTAGATACATGGTGGCAAACTGAAACAGGTGGGGTATTAATCAGCAACTTAGCAGGTATTACACCTGCAAAAGCAAGCTATGCCACACTTCCATTGCCAGGCGTAAACCCTGTGTTAGTTGACGAAAAAGGAAATGAAATTGTAGAAAACAATGTCACAGGAAACCTATGCATCAAATCGCCATGGCCTGCAACCATCAGAACAACGTATGGAGATCATGAGCGATGCAGAACAAACTATTTCGCAACTTATGAAAATTTGTACTTCACTGGAGATGGTGCATATAGAGATGAAAACGGATATTACAGGATTACAGGTAGAGTTGATGATGTTTTAAATGTAAGCGGACATCGAATTGGTACAGCAGAAGTAGAAAACGCCATTAACATGCATGCTGGTGTAGTAGAAAGTGCTGTCGTTGGCTACCCTCATGATGTAAAAGGACAAGGCATTTATGCGTATGTGATCTATAATGGTACGCATGGAGACGAGCAAATGATTAGAAAAGATATCAGTGCAACAGTAAGTCGAATTATCGGACCTATTGCAAAGCCAGATAAAATTCAATTGGTTTCAGGTCTTCCAAAAACAAGAAGCGGAAAAATCATGAGAAGGATTCTACGAAAAATTGCAGAAGGAGACATAGAAAATTTAGGTGATGTATCAACACTATTAGACCCAACTGTAGTAAACGAAATTAAAACAGGAAGAATCTAGAAATTTAACAAACGTCAAATCAATAGTATGGTAAAGAAAATTTTAATAAGCTTGCTTGTTGCCTTGATAATTCTACAAGCATTTCGTCCAGCGAAAAATTTATCTGGCGACACCACAAAAGACATTAGCACTTTATATAAAGTGCCAACTGAAGTTCAAACCATACTTGATAGATCTTGCGCAGATTGTCATACCAATAAAACAAACTATCCATGGTATGCAGAAGTTCAGCCTATCTCGTGGTGGCTTAGTGATCATGTGAATGATGGCAAAAAACACTTTAACTTAAATAATTTCGCGAACCTTCGTATAGCCGTTCAGAATCATAAACTAGAAGAACTGATCGACGAAATAAAAG
The DNA here is from genome assembly GCA_947451935.1 of Chitinophagaceae bacterium. Taxonomy (GTDB): domain Bacteria; phylum Bacteroidota; class Bacteroidia; order Chitinophagales; family Chitinophagaceae; genus Pollutibacter. Next base: position 14,676 of record CANGBH010000008.1, on the reverse strand, counting down.
AAGGCGAAATGCCACTTGAGTCATACACACTTATTCATACCAATGCTAAATTATCAGATGATGACAAGGCATTGGTAACAAACTGGGCGCAAGGAATTATGGATAGCCTTAAAGCAAATTATCCTGCCGATAGCCTTATTCTAAAAAGAAAATAGCCGTTTTTATTAGTTTCTAATTTGAGAATCGCACCCCTATTGTATACGGATGCTGATCAAGCCCGTATTGGTGCAATTTTGTGGTAGCCATCGAACCATATAATTTAATTGGTCCAAGTCCTAGTTCTGCAACATAAGAAAGCTTCCAACGCTCTAGATTAAAATCTGTTTTATTTTTTACTGTACCCTCAGTTCCCTTTTGCTTTTGCCTGCTGCCATATAAATATCCTCCACTTATCCCAGCAGAAAATTGAAAGCCAGTTCTATTCTTTGAAGGATTTGTATTGATATTTAACATGACCGGTACAGTTAAATAATTGGCTACCAATTTATTTTTTGAAAATTCATTTGCTGAACCACGAACCGTATAAGGTGATATTCCATCTACATACGTAATACTTGACTTATAAAAATAGTTGTTACTCTCTATTCCAAAACCATATTTAAGGTTTACGACATTGCTAGCTATACTGGCGCGTTGCATAAAAATCCATAGATTGAAATTAGATATCCTCGATCCCTTTAATGCGTAGTCCCCTTTTGACGCAGGGATTATTCCTTGGTTATGCAGAAAATTCTGTGCCTCCGATGAGGCATAATTTGTTTTGTCATTGTACCCTGCAAACCCAAGGTCCCACACAAACCAGTTGGTACTGACCTTCTTCAGCTTTTTCTTCTTTAGCATATCTAATGTCTTATCTCCAATATCTTTCAACTCACCCAAGGCACTTAAGCCATTCAAGTTTTCTAATGCCTTTCCAACTTCGTTTATACTTTGTGAAATCCCTTTCCCGATTATTGTCAATCCACCAACCTTTAACGTGTCAATTGATACCTGTATGCCAGTTGTGTCTAAAACCCTTATCTCTTTTCTTTTATCACTATCAGTTTTGATAATGGTGATACCCCCAACCCTAATTGTATCAACTTTTTGCTTTGTTGTAGTATCCTGTTGTGCAAATGAGAACATTCCAAAAAATCCTAGTAAAAATGTCAATAACGCCTGTTTCATATTCGTCTTTTTTTAAAAAATTATTGTGCAACTGCCAATTGAAAATTTGCAACTTGTATGTACTTTACTTGATCTGATTCTACTCGATCTTTACCTAAAAACCTATTGATTTTTCGAATAATGCCACGAAAACGATCTTTCCTCACAGATTGACTTTCTAAACTAATCAAATAACTATCAGCTACTTCAGTTGATAGAGGCTGACTTTTAATCTCGTTAACTGACGAAGGCACTATATCATATTGATCAGAGGGTGCAACCGAAAAAATTTCTGAATTCTTATCCGCTGAGGTGATTGACTGAGAAAGGGGAGGTGTGCTCTCTGTCTGAGATTCTATGTCAATGTCAGATTCAATCTTTCCATCTTCATGACGCACTGTAAACACTAAATTTCTTTTTTTAGTTTTTTTAAACACATTCGCGTCTAAAGCAGGTTCAGAAGCCAATGAAAACGATGGCTCAGTTCTTACATTTTCTTTAATGGTCCTTTCCTTACCATTCGGAGATGATGCCTTAGCAATAGGTTTATCTTCAGTGCTTGGTCTAATAAGCCAAACTAATCCTAATATTAATAAAAGTGATGCAGCAATTGCCATGGGTCTAAACCAACTCATAATTAATTTTTCTTCAACCCTATACAACTCTCTTTTATCTTGATAAACTATGTTATGGTCTGGCTCATATCTATAGTAATTCAATCCTTGATCCTCAACCCCTTGATACAGTTCTTCTTTATGACTAAAACAAATACTATTATCTGGAGTCAATTTTATTTTATTCATCAGATCGAACTCCTGCTTATAAGCAGGATGATCTTCTACAAATAACAAAACGGCTTCACGCTCAGCAGCCGACAACTCATTGTCGGCATGAAGCATAAAATACGTTTGATAATTGTGTTGATTAATCATAATCAGATGATGTTTTCTAGCTTTCCAATAAATGTTTTTATTTGTAATCGTGCTCGATGCAAATAAACCTTGACTTGGCTATCATTCAAACCAGTAATTTTTCCAATTTCTTCATAGGAATATCCTTCATAGTCTTTCAACAGAATCAATGATTTTTGAAGTGTAGTCAGCTGTTGCAAAGCCATATCAAGCTCTCTCTTCAATCCAGGTAATTCTTTTCTGCTAATCTTCGCCCCTTCCTCAATCTCTTCAGCCAGTTGAATTCGCTTGTTCTTTCGAATATGATCAATCATCTGATTGTAAGCCACTGTAAACAAAAAAGACTTTGCTGTATCATTAATCACTTTATTTCGATTGACCCACATTTTTTCAAATGATGATTGAACGATATCACGCGCATCCTCTTCATGCCTGATATTTTTCAGAATGAATCTATATACCGAATCGGCATAAGCATCAACACATGTATTAAATTCTTTTTCAGTCATTTGAATCTAGGAGCCAGTTAGTTCACATTAGCTATACGCCAATTCAATACAAATGTTACACTAATTGAATCAATTTTTAGGAAGTAGGTATTTGGAAAGAGATTGCCATAACAGGGGAGTGATTGACTTGACTTGTTTTTCAGATTCTTCCCCAGATTTTGGATGAAAAAAAGAAATCGGAGATGTAGGGCTTACCGGCATGCCCGAAAAAAATGAGACATAGCCTATCATACTTGATAAAAGTACCAGTGAAATAAAAAAGTATACCGATTTTCTTTTCATAACAATTCTAATACGAAGTTAAACGGAAATAGTTACTCCATTGTTAAGGAAAAAGCAAAATATGTCAGCATTTGATCTAATCTTTGCTCCTTAAGAGGGCTACAAATGCTTAATTTTATGAAATAGATTTTGTTCGCCATAAAAAGAGTTAAACCATGAATGAATCAATCATAAATCGATTAAAAACTGAACTTGAGGAAATACAAAACGCAGGCCTCTTCAAATCAGAACGTATCATCGAAAGTCCACAAGGACCTGTGATAAAAGTAGGTGGAAAAGAAGTCATCAATCTTTGTGCTAACAACTACCTCGGACTCTCTTCCCATCCAAAGATTATAGAAGCTGCGAAAAAATATATTGATAACAGAGGATATGGATTAAGCTCTGTTCGGTTTATCTGCGGAACACAAGACATTCATAAAGAATTGGAAAGAAAAATTTCTGAATTTCTTGGCACAGAAGATACCATTCTGTATGCAGCTGCATTCGATGCTAATGGGGGCGTATTTGAGCCTTTATTTAATGATGAAGATGCAATCATTTCAGATGAATTAAATCATGCATCAATTATCGACGGAGTAAGATTATGCAAAGCACAACGATATCGTTATAAACATAATGATATGGCTGATCTAGAAGAAAAATTAAAAGAATCGGCTCACCTCAGAAATAGAATTATAGTAACTGATGGATCGTTTAGTATGGATGGCACCATCGCACAATTGGATAAAATTGTTGTGTTGGCTGAAAAATATAATGCCCCCATCATGATTGATGAATGTCATTCATCAGGGTTCTTAGGTAAAACCGGAAGAGGTACACACGAACATTGTGGAGTTGTGGGAAAGATTGATATTATAACAGGCACACTCGGGAAGGCATTGGGTGGTGCTTCTGGCGGGTTCACCAGTGGCAGAAAAGAAGTCATCGAAATGTTGCGTCAACGCAGTAGACCTTATTTATTCTCCAATACACTTGCGCCTAGTATTGTAGGTGGCTCAATTGCTGTTCTCGATTTATTGAATGAAACTACTTCATTGAGGGATACCCTTGAAGAAAATACGCTGTATTTCAGAAATGAAATGACAAAGGCAGGTTTTGATATTAAACCAGGTGTTCATCCAATTGTTCCCATCATGTTATATGAAGCTACTGTAGCGCAAGAGATGGCGGCCAAATTACTTGAAGAAGGGATTTATGTGATTGGATTTTTCTTTCCAGTGGTAGCCAAAGGCAAGGCCCGTATTAGGGTTCAACTAAGTGCAGCCCATGAAAGACAACATCTTGATAAAGCCATTGCGGCGTTTGTGAAGATTGGGAAAGAGATGGGGGTTATTTGATTGGGTTGAGAAAGTCGAAGATCCCGAGAGTGCGAAGCACGATTCGGGAGGATTGAGGTCGAAGATCCCGAGAGTGCGAAGCACGATTCGGGAAGGTTGAAAAAGAGATGACATCTACATTTATCAATCTATGCGAGCTTTAAGCAACTTTTTAGCCATGGCCCTTTTGGTGGCAGAGAATGGATAGGAGATCATAATATCAATGATCTTACTCATTACATACATATCCATTGCCAATGCAAAATAAAATGGGCTGTTGTACTTTTTCAAGTATTTAATTGCTGAAAGAATAACGGCTGTTTTGGTGATAGCTTTTGTTTCCGGATTGATTCTTGACGAGCCGCCATGAGAATGAGTACACACTAGTTCATTATACATGACCCGCAACCATCCTTTATCAGCTGCACGTTTACTGAGATCCATATCCTCATAATACATCCAAAATCGTTCATCCCATCCACCCAATTCCTCAAAGTCAATTTTACGAATTAGTACAAACGAGCCTGAAATCCAATCAGGATAACTAATCGCATCCTTGCTCCAACGTTGTTTTGATTTAGAAGGATTTAATAATTGCTGTATACTTCGGATAGAAGGCAAAACATTCCACCAGGTCAAAAACAATCCATGCGGATGAGTATCTCTGCCGATATCATTTAGTTGATTTATTCCAATTAATTTCCAAGATGGCTCTGTTGAAACCCTATCCAATAAGAATCTTAAGTTATTGGCTTGCAAAAATGTATCTGGATTTAAAAATAGCAACCATTCCCCTTTCGCTTCTTTTGATCCTTTATTGCATGCCTGAGCAAAACCTCCATTGATATCTTGCAAAATAAATTTGACCTGCGGATGTGCTTCGATGAATGCTTGCGCATGATCATCATTAGAGTTATTATCGACTACAATGACTTCAATGTTGTCCATTAATTGTAAACTGATGCTTTTCAAACAAGCATCGAGCCTTTTCCAGGAACGATAATTTACAATAATAATGGAAATCATAGCTAAGACCTCAACTTGTAGTAAAGCATTAACTGCTCAATTCTTTCTATTAAAATAGCCATATAAGAAAGTATGTATATATGCCTAACTTGGCTCCACCCAAGCATCACTCTCTTTCAACAACTGAATAAGTTCTTCTACAGCAATATCACTATCAACGCTTTTCTTTACTACTTCTTTTCCTCTGTAAAGTGTAATCTTACCGGGACCGCTTCCAACATATCCAAAATCAGCGTCTGCCATTTCACCAGGACCATTAACAATACATCCCATGATGGCAATTTTGACACCCTTTAAGTGGTTGGTTACTGAACGAATCTTTGCAGTAGTTTCTTGCAAATCAAATAATGTACGGCCACAACTCGGACAAGAAATATATTCCGTCTTAGATATACGCGTTCTAGTTGCTTGTAGAATACTAAACGCTGTATTATTCGTAAATTGATAAACATCTTTCACTGGCAGGTAGGTCCTACCCTTCACTTGAGCATTATCAACATGCTGCTCTCCTTTAAAGCCAAGACAAATACCATCTCCCATTCCATCCAAAAGGATTGCCCCTGTTTCTGTAGCAAAATGGATAAGATGCTCATCGGGTGTATTCAAACTACTATTGGTCATGAGAATAACTGGATTGGCAATGCCGAGATCCGCGAATTCTATAAACTTCCTACGAACGCTTTGCATTGCATTCGCATTTCCACTTTTCAAACAAAATACTACAGTCTTATCTGCAGCAATTTCGGTTAACAAAGCAGATTCATTTTCTATTTGAGTTAGATTACTATAGCAATCCAATACAACGAAATTAATTCGACTGCTTTTTATTTTTGCGTTTAAAAACTCTTCGACTTCAAAAATGGGGAAATATGATTCATTAGAATTATCCCATACGGATGACCATACAATGTTTTTCAATGTACCAGGTAACGCAAAATCAATTTTCTTAGCTCCAGTATACACATAGTCTGCAGCGGCATCACTTATTGCCCATTTATCCGTTTCTACATCATAGGTGTATCCAATACTTTGTAGATTATCCGGTACAATTTTATCCACTCTACTTAGATCTGCAATCACAACAGGAACTTGTCGCGCTCCAATATTTTCTATAGCAATAGATTCTCTTCTTTTATATTCAAATGGAGAGTAGGATAATTTTTCGATAAGAGGTACCTGTGAAGATGAATTATTTTTTGCATACCGATTTACCAAATCTTTACAAACAGGAATTTCAAATTCAGGATCTTCCGTAAGTGAAACACGAATGGTATCGCCAATCCCATCTTCTAATAACGTACCAATGCCTATGGCAGATTTAATCCTTCCATCTTCACCATCACCTGCTTCTGTTACGCCAAGATGTAATGGATAACAAATACCAAATTCGTTTTGCATGGTATCGATTAGCAGTCTGTAAGCCTGAACCATAACCAGCGGGTTGCTCGACTTCATACTAAGCACAATGTTATGATACGATTCATCACGTGCTACGCGAAGAAATTCCATTGCGCTTTCAACCATTCCCATAGCGCTATCACCATAACGACTCATGATACGATCGCTAAGTGAACCATGATTGGTGCCAATGCGCATAGCAGTTCCGTATTCCTTACAAATTTTTACAAGTGGTGTAAATCGTTCTCTAATTCGATCTATCTCCTCAACGTAAGCGGCATCGGTATACTCAATAAATTTAAAATTTTTCTTATCGGCATAGTTGCCTGGATTCACCCTCACTTTTTCAATAATACGTGCTGCAATTTCTGCTGCGTTCGGCGTAAAATGAATATCTGCTACGAGTGGAGTAGTATAACCTCTTTTACGGAGTTCATTTTTAATTTCAAGAAGATTATGTGCTTCGTTTTTTGATGGAGCTGTGATACGAACTAATTCTGCACCGGCATCAATACAACGTATTGCTTGTTCTACAGTGGCAATGGTATTCATTGTATCTGTAGTGGTCATGGTTTGAACCCGAATTGGATTTCCATTACCCAGAAGAAGGTCGCCTATTTTAACCTCAACTGTCTGAAGGCGATGATATGATGTAAGTTGAGAGAGATTAGGCATGAATTACTTTTTGGTATTCAAATATAATTACTTTTCTAGTTGATATAGATAAGCGTATAATTAGATTGTATAAGAACCGAAAGAACAATTAATATAAATTCAGCTAAGAACTCTAGCACTAACATCTAACCACTAACACCTATCATCTATTCTACATCTTCCCTTTGAAAAACCCTAAATACTTAAGCGCATCGAGGGTAAGATCTTTACTGAGTTGTTTTGCATCTGTACCTTGATCAATACTGAAGTTCAATACAAAGGGATACACATGACGATTCTCTTCAATCCAACCAATTACCCAATAAATCAATTTATTTTTATCCGTAGCAGTGCCTAGTTGATAAGCCAATTGAAACTGAGAATTATTATCTATGATCAATAATTTTTTTAGTTTTTCTTGAACACTTGCCCTAAAAGGAAGCTGCTTGAAATATAAACGCTTAATGAAGCCAAGTTGTTCATCTGCAGAAATCAAGATGCTGCCATTCGACCAAAATTCATCGACAGCCTTTCCAATTTTCATGTTGCCATACTTCACACTATCAACCCAAAATTTCATGGTGTCTTTGCCGATGTAGTTTGCCAATGCTTTAAAATGATCGGTTGAATATGACTTGTATGCCTCTCCAATAGTCATTGTATCTGCAGATTCTTTTTCGACCCGATAATTAATTTTTTCATTTTCATCGGCGATCTTACCAGTGTGCATGCCCACTAAGGTGTTGAATATATTGAAAGTTTCACCAGGAGAATAAGGCGACTTGAATCGATCGAGGTTATATATGGTGAACTTACCTCTGCTATTATCAAAAATCCCAAACGTACCCTCAACTCCTTTACCTTTAAAAACATCTCCTAGCTTATCATCAATCTTTACATTGTTGACAGTACACCCTACAAAGAGGGATAACAAAACAACCATACTGAAAAGTGAAAGAGTATTTCTTTTCATGTGAAATTTATTCGGATTGTGTTGAAGAGGTATCTCCGTAATTACCCTTCCACCAACGGAAGGCTACAAAACCTATGATAGCAAGCGGTGCAATCATCAGATAGATGATACCGGTATTCATACCCTCTGCGGGTTTATGACCTAATTGCTGAGCAGTCTTCGTGCAAATGGAACATTGTGCCAATGCATCCACTGACATAAGTAGGAAATAAAAAAGACAACATATAATAACTGCTTTCTTCAAAAATCCTCCTTGGAATGAAGTTTTATTTACTGTGACTTCATTTGCTTTGAAACACGTAATCTTTCATTCTCATCAAGAATAACCTTACGCATACGAATAAAATTCGGGGTAACTTCAATACACTCATCCCCTTGAATATATTCCATACACTCTTCAAGTGTCATTGACTTTTTAGGTGCGATGCTTGCTGCACCATCAGTACCACTTGAACGCATGTTCGTAAGCTTCTTGCCTTCATTCGGATTAACAACTAAATCACCTGGTTTGTTGTTTTCACCAATAACCATTCCTCTATATACTTCTTCCCCTGGATCGATAAAGAAGAATCCTCTGTCTTGAAGTTTATCTAAAGAATAAGCAGTTGTGTTTCCTCCCTCTTTAGCCAATAACACCCCATTATTTCTTCCTGGGATAGGTCCTTTCCAAGGTTTATACTCAGTAAAGCGGTGTGCCATTACAGCTTCTCCCGCAGTAGAAGTTAACATGGTTGTTCTAAGTCCGATTAGTCCACGACTCGGAATTTCAAATTCGATATGTTGCATATCGCCTTTTGTTTCCATTACCGTCATCTCACCTTTTCTTCTACTTACCAAATCAATGGCTTTTGAAGCAAATTCCTCTGGTACATCCACAACCAATGTCTCGTATGGTTCAGATTTTTTACCATCAATATCTTTCACAAGAACTTGTGGTTGACCTACAGTAAGCTCATATCCTTCTCTTCTCATGGTTTCTATCAAAACCCCAAGATGCAGGATACCTCTACCAAATACCTGAAAACTATCTGCACTGTCTGTATCTTCTACGCGTAAGGCTAAGTTCTTTTCTGTTTCTTTCATCAATCGATCACGCAAGTGCCTACTTGTAACGAATTTTCCATCTTTACCAAAGAAAGGAGAGTTGTTGATACTGAATATCATACTCATCGTTGGCTCATCAACATGGATAATAGGCAAGGCTTCAGGTGCTTCAAAATCCGCAATGGTATCCCCAATATTAAATCCTTCAATTCCTACTACTGCACAAAGGTCACCAGCCAATACTTCTGTAACCTTACGCTTACCCATTCCCTCAAATACATAGAGCTCTTTTACTCTTTGTTTCTTGATCACCCCATCTGCTTGCATCAAACAAATTGGCTGATTTTCCTTAATTGTTCCTCTAGCTACTTTACCTATGGCAATACGACCAAGGAATGAAGAATAATCTAGAGAAGTAATCTGCATTTGAAGATTACCAATGGCTATTTTAGGTTCTGGCACATATTTAATGATACCATCCATCAAAGGAAGAATATTGTCGGTAGGAGTCAAACTATCATTGAACCAGCCATTTTTACCTGATCCATAAAAAGTAGGGAAGTTCAATTGCTCTTCTGTAGCATCGAGGTTGAAGAAAAGTTCAAACACGGCGTCATGCACTTCATCAGGACGACAGTTTGGCTTATCCACTTTATTGATAACAACAATAGGTTTCAAATTCAATTGAAGTGCTTTTTGAAGCACGAAACGAGTTTGGGGCATTGGACCTTCAAAGGCATCCACCAAAAGAACCACACTGTCTGCCATTTTAAGCACCCTTTCCACTTCTCCACCAAAATCCGAGTGACCTGGAGTGTCTATTACATTGATTTTCACATCATTATATGTAACCGAAGCATTTTTACTAAAAATAGTAATACCTCTTTCTCTCTCCAAATCATTACTATCCATGATCAAATCACCAGTATCTTGATTGTCTCTGAATACTTTCGTAGTATGTAAAATCTTATCTACCAAGGTAGTCTTACCGTGGTCAACGTGCGCAATGATTGCAATGTTTCTAATGTTCATAATCTTGTTTAGGAGGCGCAAAGTTAGGTTATTTGGATGGGATAACCCACATAAAACAGTCCATACTTTAACCGATAAAGCAGGTCATAACGAAGATTTAACATGGCTTAATAAAGAGAAAAAAGGAGAAAAATAACCACATTTTCAAATTGAGCATCTAAAAGTTGAATGAACAAGCCTCTCTGTGTATACTTAAACCTGAACACTCTTTTAATTACCTTTATTCAAATAATAAACATGAAATTCCTAAAGGGCTCTCTCATTTTTCTAGCTGTATTAACGATTGTTTATTTTTCGGGACCCCATCCGAATACCCCAGTATACGATAAATCGCTACCTAGTATACCCTCTGCGTCGAAAGAAGTTGAGTTGTATGTCAACCAAAATGAATCAAAATTCAAGGTCAAACCAAACAACCAGGCTCGAATCGTTTGGGCCAATGATTCGATCAAAGAAAAGACTCCTTTTGTCTTATTATATCTCCATGGGTTTTCGGCTTCACAAGAAGAAGGAAATCCAGTGCATAGAGATTTCGCGAAAAAGTTTGGATGCAACATGTACTTAGCCCGATTAGCTGAGCATGGTCTTATTTCAGATGAACCGATGAAAGAAATGACGGCGGACAAATTATGGAATAGTGCCGTAGAAGCCTATGCCATAGCTAAGCAGTTGGGTGAAAAAGTTATTATTATGAGTACATCAACCGGTGGAACCTTATCCTTAATGCTATGTGCTGCATATCCAGAAATTCATGCACAAATTTTATTATCTCCCAATATCAGCATCTTTGATCCAAACAGTAAACTCCTCAATAATCCTTGGGGAATGGAGATTGCAAAAATTGTCACAGGCAATGATCACATCATTACAAGTGACCAACGAGATATCTACAAACAATATTGGTATTCAAAATACCCATTGAATGCATTGCCTGAATTAGAAGAACTTGTTGAAACGGGTATGACAAGTGAAAATTTCAATAAAGTAAAACAACCAACCTTACTATTATATTATTACAAAAACGAAACAGAACAAGATCATGTAGTGAGTGTGAAGGCAATGCAGGAAATGTTCTCTCAACTTGGAACTCCATCAACAATAAAACGAGAAAAAGCTATTCCAAATGCAGGTAACCATGTAATTGGGGGAGCAATAGTTTCAAAAGATATTAAAAATGTGCAAAAAGAAACGGAATTATTTGCTACTGAAATTTTAAAAATGACTTCACCTAATTAATAAGTTACAAGATTAGAGATTCACAAACATAGAATGAGATTCAGCAAAAAAATATACTCCTCTCAGATTTCTAAAAGCATATTAGTATTGCTGCTAAGCTTTATTTTATTTAAGCAATCCAATGCGCAGAAAATTGATACCATCATCAATAAAGAGGTATACAAATCATATTATTCATACGCGATGAAGTCGCCACTCTACGTGATGTATTATCTCTACCAAGGTGGTGGGGATTGTTCAAGGAAAAAATTAACATTTAAGAGTGAATATAAATCTGCCGTGAACAAGGATTACGTTAAAAGTGGATATGACAGAGGGCATCTAGTTAATGCGGAAGATTTTGCTTTTGATTGCGATAAAGAAAAGTGCACATTCTCTTATTATAATTGTATGGCACAACATCCAAAACTAAATAGAGGATCATGGAAAAGTTGGGAAGCAAAAATTCGAAATGAAAGTCAACTTAATATTTTAAAAATATATACAGGAGCTATCTATGGGAGCAATATAATTGGGGATGGAGTTAGGGTTCCTGAATATTGTTGGAAGGTTGTATACAATACCAAGACAAAATTAATTACGCACATACTGCTTTTTAAAAATGATGAGACAGAAGCGGTGCAACGCGTTACACTTAGCCAATTAAAAAATTTACTTCAATACCCAATTGAGTTTAATGCGGAGTAAATACAGCGCTAGACGCTGGACAAATTGAGTTCGAAGTTGGGGGTTGGGGGTTATTCGCTGTACGCTAGACGCTCAACGCTGGACGCTTAGCGCTGGACAAATTGAGTTCGAAGTTGGGGGTTGGGAGTTATTCGCTTTACGCTGGACGCTTAGCGCTGTATTTACTCTTGCCTATTGCCTCTAATAAGATAAACCATCCCCACCATAACCAGCACCAATACCATTGCAGTAAATTGATGGGCGACACCTAGCCACAATAAGGCCATTTTATTATTTGCATATAGTACAGTGAAGATACCTAAGACCACTTGAAGCAAAACCAATATCAAAGGAATTTTGCGTGCCGTGATGAATAACTTTCCCCCCGTAGATTTCAATGCTTTTCTATACCAAAGAACAATTAAAATCAAAATCAGATAGGCTAAATTTCTATGAATAAAATGAATCGCAAGTGGATCATGCGTAAACGAAGAAACTGTATCATTAGAAAGTGAAGAGGGCAAAAACTCCCCATTGATTAATGGCCATGTGGTGGCAAAATTGGCAGCTTTAAGTCCGGCCATAAATGCACCAAAAACAAGTTGAATAATAATCAAAACAACTAGCGCTATGGTGAATTTTTTAAGCGCTAAGTCTATCACTTGTTGCTCCTTAGGAATAATCAGCATCAATGCAAACCAAAATGTATATGACAACAAGCCTAAAGCAGAAATAAAATGAATAGCAAGGCGAATATGATTTACATATAAATTTTCTTGATTCAATCCACTCTTCACCATAATCCATCCAATCAGCCCTTGAAGAATTCCCAATAAAAAGAGAATGAGCAACGGATTAATCATCTCCCTTCTAAATCTCTTTTTTATGATAAACCAAACAAAGGGCACTAAGAAAACAACAGCAATTAATCGCGCCCATTCCCTATGAAACCATTCCCAGAAATAAATGAATTTAAAATCAGATAAGGTAAAGTCAAAGTTGATGTGCTTGAATTGTCCAATTTTTTTATATTGATCAAATGCAATCAACCAATCATGCTCATTTAATGGAGGTATCGCACCAAGAATTGGTTTCCATTCCGTAATTGACAACCCTGAACCGGTAAGTCGTGTTATTCCCCCAAGCAATACTTGGATAACAAGCATTGCTACTCCTATTAAAAGCCAAATGGCAACTGCATTTGATTTTTTTTGTGTTTGCTCCTCAATCATGATGCAAAGGTATTAACCAAACCCATCCTAGGCTACTTTTGATGAATTTTTCTTGGTAATTTGCATTTCATGCTTGAACCATTTTATCAAGAAAAACTTCTGGAAGCAGGCTGCGATGAAGCAGGAAGAGGTTGCTTAGCCGGACCAGTATTTGCAGCAGCAGTTATATTGCCATCTAATTTTTATAACCCACTCCTCAATGATTCCAAAAAATTGAATGAGAAACAACGCTATGCGTTGCGTAAAATTATTCAACAAGAAGCTATTGAGTGGGCAGTTGGGAGTGTCGATCAACTTGAAATTGATGAAATCAATATTTTAAATGCCTCTATCAAAGCAATGCATTTGTCTATAGATCAATTGAAGAAGAAGCCTAAATTTATCATCATAGATGGCAATCGATTTAAGCCATACAAGAAAATACCCCACCAAACAATTATTAAAGGGGATGGTAAATACGCCTCCATTGCGGCGGCAAGTATCCTGGCAAAAACTTACCGAGATGATTATATGCTGGAACAGGATAAACTATTCCCACAGTATAATTGGAGCAAGAATAAAGGATATCCTACAAAAGACCATCGAACGGCTATTGAAACCTTTGGGAGATGCCCATTACATAGAATGACCTTTCAGGTGAAAGTTGTTTAAAAAATCATAAAATGAGTAAACGCTATTAAACGTTTGAATAAAGTGTGAGTCTATCTATTAATTCTATCATTTTAAAAAATAGACACATGAAAACAACTAAGCTCCTACTACTCATGATTGCAGCATTTTTAATTACAAACAATGCTAGTGCTCGCGATACCCATATAGTAAAAGATATAAGTACAAAAGCTACGATTGGCTCTGAGGGTTTATTTTGGCCACGTAGACATTTAAGGCATGGACATAGAAATCTAAGAAGAGCTGTTATTATTGCTCGTCACCACCGCAGAAAAAGATCATTCTAATCAGCTGAAGAATTAGTAGAAAGTATATGGAGCTTGATTTATAGTTAAAAACTGATCATTACTCATTTACTTTCCCCAATCCCTGTCTAATAATGGTTGGCTCATAATCTGTTAAATCAATAATGGTTGAATACTCCATTCCGCCTGGACCTGCATCAATAACAATATCGACTAGCTGTTCAAACTTTTGATGGATTAATTCAGGATCGGTATACTCTTCAACCATCTCGCCAGGAAGGGATGAACTCAATATGGGATGTCCTAACTTTTCAGCAATGGCATGAGTGATTTT